>JABDBC010000141.1 GCA_013288825.1 Chlamydiota bacterium | reverse complement strand
GGACAAAGGACTTAACGCATTGATGCCCAGTCCTTTAGGTCCCTTGTCCTTTATGTCCTTTATGTCCTTTATGTCCTTTACGTCCTTTACGTCCTTTCTCCCTATGATTGTTATTTATTCTGTACATTGCTACAATAGTATTTTCATATACAGTCTATAAATCAAGCAGGTAAACAGATGCTTTCAAAATTTCTTGATCCAAAAAATGATGTCGCTTTTAAGAAAATCTTTGGCACAGAAAAAAATAAGGACATTCTCATCCATTTTCTAAATGATATGATTACCTTCAAAGAAGGTTGGAAAATCAATGAAGTGACATTTCTAAAGAATAATCTTGACCCGGAAACTGCTGCCCAAAAAACGAGCCTAGTTGATATCTTATGCAAAGATGAAAAAGAAAATTACTACATTGTGGAAATGCAGGTGGCCAGGGAGAAGGGATTTGAAAAAAGAGCTCAGTACTACGCATCAAAGGCTTATACTTCTCAAATGTTTGTTGCCGGAGAATATCATCAACTGAAAGAGGTCATTTTTCTGGCGATTGCCAATTTTGTTATGTTTCCAAAAAAACAAGAATACAAATCAGATCATGTTATATTGGATAAAAAAAGCTACGAAAATGATTTAAAGGACTATTCTTTTACTTTTGTGGAATTGCCAAAATTCAAAAAAGATATTGACCACCTCTCAAATGTTATTGAGAAATGGTGTTATTTTTTCAAACACGCTGAAGAAACGTCGGATGAAGATCTCAAGAAGCTCATAGGGCAAGATCGAATCATTGGTAAGGCTTACAAAGAACTAAATCGATTCTCTTGGAATGAAAAGGAACTTCACACATATGATCAGATGGAGAAATATGAAGGAGTTCACATAGCTTCCATGGCTTATCAGTATGATGAAGGTGAAAAAATTGGAATTGAAAAAGGCGAAATAATTGGACTTGAAAAAGGTGAGAAAATTGGAATTGAAAAAGGCGAGAAAATTGGAATTGAAAAAGGTAAGAAAATTGGACTTATAAAGGCGGCTAAAAATTTGCTTGAACAGGGACTTGAAATTAACAGCATTATAGCTGCTACAGGGTTATCTGAACATGAAATAGAATTCCTTAAAAATAAATAAAGTTTGTACAGTAAAATCTCTAACTCAAATATCAGACGGGTACACCAATGAGAGAAACCTGATGATGCGAAACGTGTTATCATATTTGCTCTGCTGCTCTGCGCCATGGGACAGTTCTGCATACGGCATGGCTTTTAACACAGGCCGTCTTAGTGAGTTAGAGGTCGTTCAGCTGGCCTGTGTTAAAAGCTTGCCGTATGCGAGAACCGTCCCCGGCGCGCTCTTGACTGCGCGCTGAGACGGTCTGCAAATACAGGCCGTGAAAAACCCGGCTCACTTCGTTATGACAGCATTGTAGATAGCACGCTTGGGCACGCCGCGCATCTCAGCTGCCATTTTGATTGCATCCCGCTGCGAGAGATTATATTGGTCCATCAACATTTTCACGTGTTCTTCTGCAGACAATGATTCCCATTCTTGCCCTTCGATGGCCTTTTCCCCATCAATCAAAAGCACAATTTCCCCTTTAAGAGTGTGGTCTTTCCAAAAACTGATCAGCTCTTGGGGGGTTCCACGACGGATTTCCTCAAATTTTTTGGTGAGTTCCCGACACACTGCGATCTGCTGCATAGGAGCAATATTATGAATCGCTTGTAGGGTCTGCAACAATCTGAAAGGGGACTCATAGCAGATCGAAGTCCCAGCATACACAAATGCCTCCTGGAGTAATTTCTTGAGTTCCCCCGATTTTCTCGGCAGAAAGCCCAGAAATTGAAAACGATTTGTTTCGAAGCCAGAGCATGATAATGCCGCAATAGCAGCACATGGTCCAGGAATTGGTACGATCTCGATCCCTTCAGCAATGCATCGTTGTACAAGTTGGCAGCCCGGATCTGCAATACCTGGAGTGCCGGCATCAGAAATTAAAGCAACTTGCAACCCTTGTTTGAGATCGAGAATAATAGAATCTTCTTTAAAAGACTCATTGAATTTATGGAAGCTTTTGAGAGGTTTATCGATTTGGAGGTGATTGAGTAATATTTTTGAGTGGCGTGTGTCTTCGCAGAGGATATAGTCAGCAAGTTTTAGGGTTTCGATGGCTCTGTGGGTGATGTCGCCAAGGTTTCCAATAGGTGTGGAGACGAGATATAGCATTATTGAAAGACTGATTAATAATTAAGGAAAGGTGGCACCCAGATTCGAACTGGGGATCGAAGCTTTGCAGGCTTCTGCCTTACCACTTGGCCATGCCACCATATGAAGGGAAGTTGGGTTTATAACTTAAAACGAAATAAATCGTCAAGGAATTTCACAAGATTGACATGATAAGAATCATACGCATCAGGCAAGGCAGGCAACGTCTAAGAAGAAAAGTAACAGGATATGCAGGATCGCAAGCGGCAGGATATGAAGGATAGAACACAATTAAACGCAAAGCTCCCTGCCGGAGGGGCA
>JABDBC010000140.1 GCA_013288825.1 Chlamydiota bacterium | reverse complement strand
AGTAATTTTATCTTTATCAATTTTGACTGCATTCATACATTGTCCTTTTCGGCAATTCCTCTCGCGATAATCGTTTTGACTTGAAAGAATTTCTTTCATAACTGGCTACTCTACAAATGTAACATTAGTGAGAATGAAGGTCGTGATGCGATGATTTTTAATGCCAACAATTAAGCTTTTAGTAATATAGTAATATTCTGAACCACTTTCATTCTTGTCTAATTCCATTTTCAAAATTCCTTCAGAAGAATAGATATATTTAGGTTTTATTTTATAAGAATACCTATCATCTTCATGCCCGTCAAATATTTTTAAGATCCCACTTTTTGAAACTCGAGGTATTGTAGTCCCTTATATCCTTTCTTGGCCCCATTTTAAACCATCGGTTTGCGTTAATATAACTGAGCAAGTGCCAAAATAATGATGGAATTATTTCTCTTCTAAACTTTGCAGAGCACCTTCGACAAGATTCTTTAGATTATGAATTGCCTCATTTTTTATCTTATTTAAGTTTATGGATTTGTCAACAGGTTCCTCTGCATTTATAGAGGCTAAGGTTCCAATTTCTTCTAAAAATGAAAATTCCCACGAATCATCCACATGTTCCATCACTTGTAACAAGAATTCTAATCTACTCTGTAATGTATAAAGGCTAATTTCACCTTTATCAAAGGCCATTAGATTTTCATTCATTAGTTTTAACTGACGGATATCATAATCATTTTTATAGTTCATTTAAATTCTTCCGGGAATTATAGTTATAACTCTTCCTAATTCGTCACAAATAACCCTTACTCTATTGATTTCATCATAATATTGAGTGCGTCCCGGTATTTTATTAAAACTTTTTTGACCTATTTTAATAGTATTCTCAACAATTGAAGGCATAATTCCTCGATCCTGCATTCTATCCAATGCATGACCTGAATATTTTATTCCATTTATTGTGTTTGGACCACACCGGATTTTTTGATATGGTGCGTAATCTAAAGGGAATCGTCGACTTCCGGCAAATGAAGTTGCTCTATTTACCGTTTCTTGTACATTTCGAGTAGGCGCACTAACAGTATTAGGCCTACCATTCAACAGTAAGCTAGCCCTGAAGAGCCAGCTCGCGCTGGAAACAAGACTTGTCTCGACAGCCGTTACAATAACTGCTGTAGTATAACTAACAGCAACTACCCCAGCAGCAGTCCCTAGAGCGATTCCACCAGGTATACACTCGCCAAATTTTTCTGCTGAATAAGCTACGCAATCCTCACTATCCAGATTTATCAAAGTTTTAGTATTAAATTTTTCATATGTCACTTGAGGATTGGTAATCCAATTTGTAGTCCCTTTGAATAGCCCCTTGCCAGCTTTTGGTCCCATTAGTTAATTACATGTCTTTCTTTTATCATCAAATGAGGTGACTCGATCCTCTTTGGAGTTCTGGTAGCCTATTGTAAAATCCACTGGAATAATTTTACCCTCATCATTTAAAACCTGGAGGCCGTATTGCAAATCATCTCTTCCTGATTACATATAAGAACGGTGATGAACATATCTGACCTTTCTAGGGTCAGATATGTTAATCTTTATCCTCTGGAAGTTTACGCATCTCCCAAAGAGCCTCATTGGCTGATTTAAGAACAGTCTCAAATTCTGAAAAATTCAAAACTCTTTATTTCTGTATCACTAGAGATTAACATTCTGAATTTAGAAGTTGTCATTTATTTAACCCATCTTGGCTGTAAAAAGCCCATGAAATTCTAATCTACTTTGTTTTGCAACTCTTGTTGACTCAAAAGAAATTTTTTCATATTCGTTAATTCTATTATGGCTTCATTTTTGTTAATATTATTCCCTTCTATTGCACGTCGAATTTCTAAGGGGGTCCAGAAATCATACCATTGATTTATAAGTGAAGGATCTTTGATTTCAGAAGCGTCTAAGGCTCCTTCTAATTCACCGACTGTTCCATAAAAATCTCCAGTTTCACCATTTAGAAAGGCTTGTATTAAGCCTATCATGTTTTGCCAAAGACGTTGTTGATGTTCATTCATAATTATTTATTTTCCAACTACAATTACAGTTACTACACGAGTACTATCTGTGTTAGTGACAACTTTAATATTTTCAAAAGTATGCACTACCTCTAGAGGCGTTTTACCCATACTTTTCGCACCAAAATTAATAGCATTTTCTACAACTGATGGAGGAACACCTCTACTAATGATATGATTGCCTCTTTGAATTAAGCCACGAGGTGACATACGTTCAAGAGCATGAGTTGTATACTCAATTCCATTTATGAAGGAACGTCCGTTTGCTGCCGAAGGCCATCCTACTTTACTGCCTTCCCTTACCACATTAACTGGCGCACTAACCGTATTAGGCCTACCATTCAGCAATAAGCTAGCCCTGAAGAGCCAGCTCGCGCTGGAAACAAGACTTGTCTCGACAGCCGTTACAATAACTGTTGTAGTATAACTAACAGCAACTACCCCAGCAGCAGCCCCTAGAGCGATTCCACCAGGTATACACTCGCCAAATTTTTCTGCT
>JABDBC010000139.1 GCA_013288825.1 Chlamydiota bacterium | reverse complement strand
AACAGTTGTTGCAGCCATACTTACGACCCTTTTTAATGGTGACTATTGGAAGCCTATCCAATGTGGTGATGAAGAAAATTCTGATACAGCGACAATGAAAAAACTGATCGATACTACCCGACACAACATTTACCCATCTGCTTATTCCTTAAAAGCACCCCTATCACCCCATCATGCAGCGCGGTTAGAAAACATCTCAATTGACTTAGATTCTATAGTCCTTCCAAAAACCTCCCGCCCTTTAATCATCGAAGGTGTAGGTGGCATATTCGTTCCTTTAAACAACACAACTTTAAGCATCGATCTGTATCAGACATGGAAATGTAAATGGATTATCGTATCCAAACACTATCTTGGGAGCATTAATCACACCCTGCTCACTCTCGAAGTACTAAAGCAAAGGGATATTTCGATCGCTGGCATCGTCTTCAACGGTGAGCCCAATCCTGACACTGAAACCGCTATATTAGAAATTTCACAGCCCCCTCTTTTAGGAAGACTGCTTCCAGAAACAACCATAAACCCACAAACTATTCAAAGGTATGCAAAAGAATGGCAACCACGCTTATCTCAAATTCTTCTTTAAGTCAAAAAGATCGCGCATGCATCTGGCACCCTTTTACTCAAATGCAAACAGCGCGACCTCCCATTCCCATCGTCAGGGCTAAAGGAATATATCTCTATAGCGAAGATGGGACTCGTTATTTAGATGGAATCTCTTCGTGGTGGGTCAACCTTCACGGACATGCTCACCCTTATATTTCTGAAAAAATCAAAGCTCAAGCAGACATTCTAGAACATGTCCTTTTTGCAGATTTCACACATGCCCCAGCAGTTGAATTAGCTTCGAGGCTTCTTTCTTTTCTACCAAGAACCATGTCCAAAATCTTCTATTCCGATAATGGATCGACAGCTGTCGAAGTTGCTCTTAAAATGGCCCTACAATACCGGCACAATCAAAATCCAGAGACTACTAAGACAAAAGTAATTTGTTTTAAGAATAGCTATCATGGCGATACCTTTGGAGCAATGTCTGCAGCAGGAAGAAATGAATTCAATAGACCATTCTGGAACCATCTTTTTGATGTTGAATCAATTGATCCTCCTATAATTGGTCAAGAGAGCAAATCTTTATCACAGCTCGAATCCATTATAAAAAAAGGAACAGCAGCTTGCTTTATCTTTGAACCTCTCATACTAGGATCAGGAGGCATGATCATCTATCCACCAGCGGGACTCGACATTCTCATGAAGTATTGTCGAGAACAGGGTGTTTTAACCATTGCAGATGAAGTGATGACAGGATTCGGGCGTACAGGAACCCTTTTTGCCTCTGAGAGGCTATGTGAGACGGCTGATTTTGTCTGCTTGTCCAAGGGATTAACTGGAGGGTTTTTACCATTAGGAGTCACGGCTTGCACAGAGCAAATTTTTAATGCCTTCCTGGGAGAACATCTACATCAAGCATTTTTACATGGCCACTCCTACACAGCAAATCCCCTTGCCTGCAGTAGCGCCCTTGCAAGCCTAGATTTACTATTAGAGGATAATTGTTTCTTAAAAAGGGAAATGATTGCTACCAGCCACAGAAATTTTTGTCTAAAATGGCAAACCCATCCCAAACTCAAACGTTGCCAAAGCCTTGGAACGATCCTGGCATTAGAATACCAAGCAAACAGCACCTCATACTTTCAACCAATGCGCGATCGCCTCTACCATTTTTTTCTAAGCAAAGGCATCCTGCTTCGGCCATTGGGGAATGTGCTTTACGTCATGCCACCTTATTGCATAGAAGCCGTGGAACTTAAACATATCTATGATCAGATTATTCACACGCTTGAAGGAGCACTATGACTACATTTATTTCCTTTGCAGAACCAATTAAGCAACTTCTTACTACAATCGTCGCTTCCCATGACTTACATGCCAAATGGCTCAACACCCTTTCTTATCTCGAAAACTGTGGAGCCAGAAAAATTGCTGCCTGTGAACACCCTACACTAGTAAAAGAAGAAATGCTCAAACATGCTGCAGAAGAATTTAGGCATGCGCATCATTTAAAGCGACAGATAGGAAAGGTTTCATCCAATTTCATGAATAATTATTCCCTTGCACTGATGCTAGGAAGCACTGCAACATTGCATTATTTAAATGCATTGGATTTGAAGGCTTCTCGCTATCTCAGAGCGGTGGGGCTTTCCAAGAATGGCATGACAGAAGCTGCCTACTTGCTTGTCACCTATGCGATTGAACTTCGAGCATCAGAACTTTACCTAATATATGATGAAGTTCTGCGCAAGGTGGGTTCTCGTGTATCCGTCAAATCGATTTTGCTTGAGGAAAAAGAACATCTCAATGAAATGAAAGAGGGGCTTCATCAACTGGATTCAGGTTTTATTCATGCTGAGCAAATTTGTGCCATTGAGAGCGATCTTTGTCACAAATGGATTCTCGCAATAAATAAACTGGAATAGAGATCTAGCTTCTTCGCCGCATTCGCATAGCCATCAAGCTAAGGATGCTAAACCTGAAGGTTTTACCACAGAGAAAGCAGAGAGGTGGGAGAGATGGGTTGAGATTATTAATCGCAATTTTCGGCTATAGGGTTAACTTTGTCCA
>JABDBC010000138.1 GCA_013288825.1 Chlamydiota bacterium | reverse complement strand
GGCTTGTGTTAAAAGTATGCCCTTATGCGAGAACCGTCCCCGCGCGAAAATAGTCGCCCCCAATTCTTCCGAGAACCACCCTATAGCTGAAAATCGCGAATAATAATCTCTATTCCCCCTCTCCTATCTCTCTGCTTTCTCTGTGAACTCTGTGGTAAAATCTTCAGATCTTGCGCCTTAGCTTGATGGCTATGCGAATGCGGCGACAGGAACAAGGATGTACCTACTCCAAATCACTGTCCCAGTAATATCCTCTCCAAAGTGGGGGAGATGACAAGGAATTGTTTCATTTGATGATACTCGTTCAATGCCTTTTTGGGGCACTCCTGAACTTTACGCTTCACGGCTCGAATTAACAAATTTTTCGGCGTATGTTCCATATCGATGAACTCCAGGATTTGTGTGTGGTATCCTGCGACCTCCAACAGTTGCACTCGGACTGCATCTGTTGCGAGAGCTGCAAATCGTTCCTTCAAAATACCGTGACGCAACAATCCATTTAATGGTTCACACTTAATCTGCGAAAACAATTCATGCTGACAACAAGGAACGGCTAAAATCACTTCAGAACCCCAAGAAATGGCCTTATGTAACGCAGCATCGGTGGCAGTGTCACAGGCATGCAAAGAGATCACCATATCGACGGCATCTGAAACTTCACAGGATTGAATATCACCTACACTGAAAGTAAGATTGGAATAACTAAGTGAAGTGGCAAGTCGTTGACAGAATTCGATTGTTTCCTTCTTTAAATCAAGCCCATGGATTGTCACAGAGTACCCTAAATCCACAGTCAAATAATGATATAAGGCAAAAGTCAAATATGCTTTTCCACATCCAAAATCGATGATTCGCAGTTTCTTATTCTTAGGAAAATGGGGAATAAGGTCTGAGATAATCTCTAAAAAGCGATTGAGCTGACGAAATTTGTCGTATTTTTTGGGGACGACCTTGCCTTGAGGACTCATCACCCCTAAAGCGATTAAAAAGGGGATGGGTTCTCCTTCCTTTAATAAGTAGTTTTTAGAGCGGTTGTGGATGAGTTCCAGGCTTTTTTGTCTTGTTGGAGGATGCTTCAACAGGCGAATTTGATTTTGCTTGTTTTTCGAAATCTGATAATCGGCTTCAGGGGTACAGATTAATGCCGATTTGAATGGTTCCAATAAAAAGGTTTTAATGTGTTTTTCACATGTCTGAGGATCGACATTTTGATGGAATGCTTGTTGATCGCGCTGTGTCGTAATTTGATAAACTAATCCGCCCCTGATTTTTAAGGGGCGGATTATAGATTTATGTGTCCCATTTAGGATGACATGTAGGAGCCCTTCCTGCTTGATGGCTTGTTCTAATATTGCATCTACAGAAGAGGGCCCAGATTGTGTCATAGATTAACTCTTTACTTTTTGAGATGTTGATTAATAGTTTTTAAAAGATCACAGTTCGGCAATGTATCGAATCCGAGTTCCCATATCATGGCGCCTCCAAGTTGATTATGCTTTATGTAATCTGTTTTAATGCCGATCGATCGTTCATCATCGTAGGAAATGAATTCTCGCTTTTGAGCATTGTATAGATAGGGCACTTGAGCGTGGTCATCCCAATAGCGAGTATAGGTTGAAAGAAGATTAGCTTTGATATCGCTATAGAAATAGATTCCTGGCTCTAATGTACCACCTCCTACACCACTATAAGAAGCAAAAAGGCCATCCGTTGATGATTGAACTCCCCCGAATGAACGACCATAGAAAGCAAGACCTACAACGATCTTTTCTGGCGGGATATTGTGATTTAGATATGCCTCAACAGAGCGTTGTAAGCACAATTCGGGATTGCCTGAAGTTGGGGGGTACAAAGGGGCATTGTGATTGGTTGTGAGGTTGCTTGGCCAGCTTCCATAGAAGTCATAGGTCATTATATTGATCCAATCGAGATAGGATGCAATTTGGTCTAGTTCTATATTGTCATATTGGAAAGAGGAAGCAGGGGCTGCGATTGTGACGAGAAGAGGAGGTTGGTGATTTTTTGCTGCGTTGTAAAGTTCAGAGAGGAGGAGGGTGAAATTTTTCTTATCTTGAGGACGTCCATGATGTTCTTCAAAGCAAGGGTATTCCCAGTCTATGTCGATACCATCAAATTGATAGAGATCAGCAAATTGGATGCATTGTTGAACAAAATGAGTACGTGCATTTGGGTTGTCAGCCATTTCTGAGAAGGTATCAGAAAGGCTCCAGCCACCAACAGAGAACAGGGTTTTTAAGTGGGGATATTTTTTGCGCAACTCTACAAGTTGATTAAAGTTTCCCCAAAAAGGGCGTTGTGTTGACCAATCATCGCGATAGTCAATATCGGCCCATGGATCAAGTAGAGCAAGATTTCCATTGGCATCAACTTTAACAAAGGCATAGTTGAGGTGGGTGAGCAAATTTCCATTAATTTGTGAAGGTTTAAAGGAGGGTTTTCGATAGATGGACCAATCTGTGTAATAGCCTACGATCTTTTTTTGGGTCGGTTGATTGTTTTCAGCCATTAGGTTTTTTGAAGTGAGCAATAGAGAGAACACAGAAAACATCAATATTGTTTTAAGGAAGTATGATTTCATAATTTTTCCTTTTGTGATTAATAAATATAGTCACTCAATTAGAAATATGAGGTTCATTATCAAGAAACGACGATTATATA
>JABDBC010000137.1 GCA_013288825.1 Chlamydiota bacterium | reverse complement strand
AAACCTCAATTGGAGCACACATGTCTTCAGTTAAAAAGAAGCGAAAATACAAAATCGCTAAGCATAAACGCAAAAAGCGAAGTAGACGTGACCGTCACAAAACATAAGTGACCTCAGACCTAAGTAACTTTGGACCCTAAGTAACTTTCTTATGTGGAAGTACCCTACACTTTACGATGTAATCGTCATGGGAGGGGGGCATGCAGGATGCGAAGCCGCTCTTGCTGCCGCCCGTATGGGTCTTCGCGTCGTTTTGCTGACCATGAATCTAGACACGATCGGCAAAATGAGCTGCAATCCAGCCGTCGGCGGTGTTGCAAAGGGACAAATGGTTCGTGAAATCGATGCCCTTGGCGGTGAGATGGGTAAAGCCATCGACGCCACAGGTATCCAATTCCGGATGCTAAATTCCACAAAAGGACCCGCAGTTTGGGCTCCACGAGCTCAAGCTGACAAGGTTGCTTATCAGTTCGAGATGAAGCATCGTCTCGAAAAAAACCCAAATCTCGACATTAAGCAAGGGACCATCGAAGACCTTCTTGTCGACCAAGGACGCATCGTCGGGGTGATCACCAAGGAAGGGATCATCTATCACACAAAGACTCTCGTCATCTCCTCAGGCACCTTTATGCGCGGTTTGCTCCACATTGGAGAAACCAATTATTCTGGTGGACGTGCTGGAGATCAACCTGCAGTCGGCCTTTCTGCAAGCCTCGAAAAACATGGATTTCACTTAGGGCGACTCAAAACGGGGACTCCTCCGCGAATCAACAAACGCTCCATCGACTTCACCTGCACAGAAGAGCAGGCAGGCGAACCTGGAGTCCGATTTTCCTATGACGATCCAGAAACACCCCGTTTGCCTCAAGTGTCATGCCATATCACCTATACTACCGCTGAGACAAAGAAGATCATTTTGGACAACATCCATCGATCTCCCATGTACTCAGGCAAAATCACTGGAATAGGCCCTCGCTATTGCCCTTCGATCGAAGATAAAATTGTCCGTTTTGCAGATAAGGAACGGCATCAAATTTTCTTGGAGCCCGAAGGATTAAATACCCAAGAAGTCTATGTCAATGGGGTTTCTTCTTCATTGCCCTTTGATGTGCAACAGCAATTTATTCACAGTATTCCAGCGCTGCGCCATGCAGAAATCATGCGTCCTGCGTATGCCATCGAATACGATTACGTCACAAGCGGCCAAATAGACTCTTCTCTGGAGACAAAATTAATCGAGGGGCTATTTTTAGCAGGACAGATCAATGGCACTTCCGGGTATGAAGAGGCCGCAGGACAAGGGCTGATGGCGGGAATTAATGCAGCTAACAAAGTACTCGGAAGGCCTGCATTCATCTTGAAGCGCTCTGAGGCCTATATTGGGGTGATGATCGACGATTTAGTCACAAAAGGACTCGATGAGCCCTATCGCATGTTCACAAGCCGTGCAGAGCACCGTCTACTATTACGTCAGGACAATGCTGATCTCCGATTGCGCGAATATGGGTATGAGCTCGGTTTAATCAATGCTGCTCAACTTGCTAAGCTAAAAAAGAAACAACAAATCATAGCTGAAGAAACGCTACGTCTCGCAAAAGTTTTCAAGCAGCTCAATGGAAAGGGATTTTCTCTCGCTCAAATATTGTCCCGACCCGAAAGCACCTATCAATCCCTGTTGACAGACTATCCTGAAAATGTTTCCGATTTTGGAGAAGAGACCAATTTACAGATCGAGCTCATTTTAAAATACTCCGGATATATTGGCCGTCAGGAATCTGAAGTGGCAAAACTTTCAAATCTGGAAAATATTCGTATTTCTGCCGGATTTGATTATAATGAAGTTCAAGGGTTGCGCATCGAAGCTCGCCAAAAGTTATTGCGCGTTCAACCTCAGAATTTAGGTCAGGCTTCTCGGATTTCTGGAGTTTCTCCTGCAGATATTTCTGTCTTAATGGTTGCTTTATCCCGTCATTCCCATGAATAATTTTCTTCCTAATTTACGTCTTTTGCAACTCAGGGAATATCCCATTTATGAACAATTGCAAATTGAAGAAGCCCTGTTGCGCGCCAGTCATGAGAACTGGTGTTTAATAAATTGGGGGTCGCCACCGGCCATTGTGATGGGGATTTCTGGAAAACTCGAAGAATTAATAGATGAAAAAAAACTGCAACAGTGTCCCATTCCGGTCATTCGTCGATTTAGTGGCGGCGGCACAGTTGTGGTCGATCATCAGACATTATTCGTCACATTTATTTGTAATGCAGAAAAGACCGTTTCATGCTGTCCACAGAAGGTTTTGCATTGGACAGCGGATTTTTATAAGTCGGTATTTCCAACGGGGTTTCAACTACAAGAAAACGATTATGCTATGGGGGATCGCAAATTTGGGGGCAATGCGCAGTATTTCAGGAAAGAGCGGTGGCTGCATCATAGTTCGCTACTTTGGGACTATCAGCCGTTCCATATGGAATATTTGTTGCATCCGATGAAGACCCCCAAATATCGGGAGGGGCGGAACCATTTGGATTTCCTGTGCAAGCTGCAAGACCATCTCGACAAACAAGAATTTGAGGAGGCATTTACAGCGACATTAAACAAATACTTCACCGTGGAGCATGCAAAGACCGAGCATGTCACAGAGATACTTGCGCTGCCACATCGTAAAGCATGCCAGCTTCTTTCAAAAAC
>JABDBC010000136.1:1921-2753 GCA_013288825.1 Chlamydiota bacterium | reverse complement strand
ATTTAAGAAAGCGAAAAACATATGACTCATCCTAAAGAATCCTCAAAAACATCAACAATACCCTCAACAACAACTCCCACAACTCTCGAAAAAGATCAGACAATTGTCATGAAGTTCGGCGGAGCCTCAGTTGCTACTCCGGAACATTTTGCACGTATTGCTGACATTATCATTGACAGAAGAAAGCAGTACAAACGCGTCGCCATTGTTGTAAGTGCCATGGCAAACACAACGGATCAGCTCATCGCACTCGCTAAGCAAGTCAATCCAGATCCCCCCCGTCGCGAATATGACATGCTCGTCACAGTAGGCGAAAGAATCAGCATAGCCCTTTTGGCAATGGCCTTGGCAGCCAAAGGGTATGAAGCAGTAAGCTTTACAGGAAGCCAATCTGGAATCATCACCTCCACGAACCACACCGAAGCACACATTATCGAAGTGAAACCTTTTCGGATCACTCCAATCTTAGATGCAGGAAAGATCGCGATCATTGCAGGCTTTCAAGGAGTAAGCAAAGGGGGAGAGATCACCACATTAGGTCGTGGGGGCTCTGACACTTCTGCTGTGGCATTGGGGATTGCCTTAGGAGCTCAAAAAGTGGAGTTTTTCAAAGATGTTCCAGGTGTATTTTCAGATGATCCCAAGAAAAATGCCTCGGCCAGCATGTATACCCATCTGACATATGAAGAGGCTCTGAACATCGTTTTGAAAGGGGCAAAAGTGCTTCATCCCCGAAGCATTCAGCTTGCCCACAAAAATCAGCTCCCTTTGCACGTCCTCACGTTTAACGATTCATTGGCAAGCAGACAGGAAGGGACAGTGATTGGCGGTC
>JABDBC010000136.1:0-1911 GCA_013288825.1 Chlamydiota bacterium | reverse complement strand
TTACGAGGATGAGTGATAAAATGAATCGAGGGGCCACTATTGCTGAAATCGAGCCAATATTCGACTTTCCTGGAAATAACCAGTCCCCCGATTCTTTCCGAGATCTCATTCAAGACATTTTACAAAAAATGCTGCCATCCACACTATTACAACAGCCAACTTCAACCTATTCTGAAGCATTTGAGGACCAAAAAGAGGCATTTATCACCAGCTTGCCTTTGATGTGGTCGACAATATGTTCCGAAGCCCCTGGTGACATTTCTCTCTTCGCCCTTTCGAAGCATCGGCAAAATGGATTCAAATTCTTCTTCGATATGATCAGCAGTTGGTTAGTTTCGGGCAAACAACTGAATGTCACACTCGTTTACGGAGTCGATTTTCGTATCCGCTCGATGGGGGATCATTTATTTACTTTGTGTGAAATCAGGATAAGACTAGAAACGCGCGAAGAGCTGGAAGTTTTTCGGCGCAATCTGCCCACAATCCAGACAGAAGTGCGCCTGGGAATGCACTCGAGCTACTATGCTCGGCGTATCCTTGAAATTCGAGGTGTAGGGACTGATGCAAAAATTGCTATGATTCATGAAGAGCTTGCTACAATAATGTCGCGGCGGCATGGGGATTTCAATTACGATCTTTTTAGTGAAATGCAGCATGTTTTGGTCATGTGTGGAGATGATTTTAAGACAACTCGTGGCAGCCGTCATTTAAGCCGCATTATCATTTTGAAATATATCTTTAGGCAGGCCCTTCGGAATGCAATAAAAATAGCTCCAGATAAACGCCACTTGCATCTCAAATTATTTAAAGCAACTCTGAATACATCGATTGGTCAGTCCCAAGGTGTTGAAAGACAGGTGCTTGGAATCGTGGTTGGACTGAACTTTTTTAATACAACTGAGATGTTTGAAGAGCGCCATTTGATTGGTTCCATACAGAATTATATTCCCTCTGCACAGGCTGTTGAGGGGTCATTTTTCGCGAATACACATGGGAATGAAGCGCTGCGTACTTTTTATCTTGAATTGGAAAAATCGGATGGTGAGCCCTTTACTTCGCATGAGATTCAAAGGCTGCGCAAAGAGCTCCCTGCAGATTTAAAAGATCGTGTGGAACATCTTTTGCATCCCATTTTTATGCCTCGCAATGAAGAAGAAATCATGCGCAACATTCTCAGCCTAAGCAGTCAGATCAAGTATTTGCATGATTTGCCACAGATGGTGATCGGATTCGACGAGCAAACACACGCCCATCTTTTCTTTACAGTGATTATCGTCCAGGTGATGAAGTCTGGCGCTGTTCCTGTTCAAGACCGATTTAAGTCGACAGTCACCTCAAACCTGGAATACATTCACGACCGCTCCCGGACTGTCGGATATCTGCGCAAAAAATATCCGAAGGAGGCCACTGTTTTTCGCTTAAAACTTGCTAAGGAGCCTTTTTTGCGGATCAATCACTCTGTAGATTTAAATAAAGCGCGACAAGCCGTTGTAAAAGAGCTTATGAGGGTGATGGGAGACGTTCGGGATTTCAATGGGGGTATGATTTCTAAGCAGCATGAGTTATTGTGTTCTGTGCGCAAGCAGTTGAATACTCATTCTAAATACAATGAGTTGTTGTTGGAGAATTTCTTTTATTCGCTGACACCTGATGTGATGAGAACGGTGTTGCCTCCGAATGCACTGCAGGATCTTTTTCTACTTCTGCTAGAGTCAATAGATCAGGGGTATTTTAATGAAGCCAATTATGTTCTCAAGATGCAGAATGAGCCGACTTATGTTTGTGCTGTTGTGAAAACTGATGATCGAGGCATGAAAGAACATTTGACACGTTTTCTCAGCAAGGCAGGGGTGTCTCATACTAAGCTGGCGACATCATTTGTTTTTGTGTATGAGATTCCCTACATTGGAT
>JABDBC010000135.1:1532-2764 GCA_013288825.1 Chlamydiota bacterium | reverse complement strand
GATGGTTTGCATATCGCGTCCTGCAACAAAAGAAAATGCAGTCCCGGTTGCCCCAGCTCGGCCTGTGCGCCCAATTCGATGAATGTAGTCTTCAACATTATTAGGGAGATCAAAATTGAGAACATGAGTGATCGATAATATATCAATTCCGCGTGCTGCTACATCCGTCGCCACTAATACCTTAATTTCACCCTGTCGCAACATTCCTATGGTTCTAGTCCGTTGCCGCTGATTCATATCTCCGTGAAGTGCTGCAGCGTTATGTCCAATCTCCCTTAGTCGATGCATTAACTGGTCTGCATGAAACTTTGTCGATGTAAACACGATCATTTGCTTGATGGCTGGATCACATAAGATTTGATCCAATAAATTGTTCTTATGATCGAGACCATCAACTTGATACATTCCTTGCTGAATGTGACCATGGTCTAATTTTGCAGGTGCTGCATTGATTTCGATCGGGTTATTCAACAACTGCTTAGAAAGGTTCATGACACTTCCTTTAAGAGTTGCTGAGAAAAGAAGCGTTTGACGATTCGGGGGTGTTGCGGCTGCAATTTGTTTAACAGGGTCAATAAAGCCCATATCTAGCATTCGATCTGCTTCGTCAAGAACCAATATTTCAAGTCTTGAAAAGTCGATTTTCCCACCTTCCATGTGGTCGATCAATCGGCCTGGTGTTGCCACTAAAATCTCATAAGGGCGAGAAAGCTCTCTGTTCTGAATTGGATATGGTGCCCCACCATAAATACAAACTGTTTTCATGCGACGCAAGAACTTACTGTACTTGGCTGCTTCACTGGCAACTTGGATTGCTAATTCTCTGGTAGGAACCAATATCAACGCACGGGGTCCGCGAGATTCTACTGGGGAGGGCAGCGCCAATTTTTGCAAGATAGGGATAATGAAAGCTCCAGTTTTTCCTGTGCCTGTATCCGCAGAAGCACGCATGTCGTGTCCTTCTAAAATCTTCGTAATAGCTTCTGCTTGGATAGGTGTGGGCGTCTGATGTCCCAACGCTTCAAGCGCTTTCAATATCTCTGGTATTAAATTTAATTCATTAAAGGTCATGCAAAAATCCTCATAAAGAGCGAGTTAGGTTTCTAATGTTATCTCTATTTCTCATATAAGTCAAAGAGAAAATAAAAAATTTATATAAAAATAAATTATATTATTTAATGTAAAGAAGAAGACGAAGAGGAAGATGCTGGTGGCGGGGGTGGAGAAGATAC
>JABDBC010000135.1:0-1522 GCA_013288825.1 Chlamydiota bacterium | reverse complement strand
TTGATTGATTGTGTTTAATTGTATATATAAAGGATTTAATACATAAGCTTAAAATAGGAGGGTACCTTGAAGATCAGAAATTACTTATCATTAGGTTGTACTTTGACCACTTTATGCATGGTCCCAAATGTGGCCGATGCATGGTGGAACTATGGAGACGACGGCTGTCGTACAAATGATACTTGCTGCAATGACTACTGCTCCGATTGGAATGCAGATCCCTGCAGTAATTGGAACTTTCAGCCAAAAGGAAACATCGATCTTTCTGGGGGATATCGACAAGATGAACTGAAGACTAAAGTCGTTAGCTTCAGCTCTCCAGGGGTGTTTGCAGGTACCGATAAACTGAGAATTAAAGATATCTCAATCTGGGAAATTGGAGGAAGAGGACGCGTTTCTCTTTGCAACTTCTATCTGCGTGGGTTCGGCTATGCAGGTTGGGGATCCCATGGCAAATATACTGAAACAGTTACCGATGCTGTTGGCGACTCTTTCCATTCTAAAGCCCATGTCAAGCATACTCGTACACAGGATGCCTTGATCGGAGCAGGTTACATGTATATGTTATCAGACTGTTGCGATAGCAGTTGGGGAATAGGCCCGGTTGCGGGGTGGTCATATGCTCAGCAAAGAGTAAAAATGAAAGATGGGTTCACTGATGGTCAACCAGACTCTACATTTGATGGTCTGGTTTATAAGAACCGTTGGAGCGGACCCTGGGTGGGGGTTGACCTCGCTTATCAGACCTGTGATTATACAATCAATTTAGGTTATGAATATCACTGGACAAGATGGCATGCGGAATGGTTGCTTAATGATACAGATGTGACCCCAACAGCATTCTCAGACCTTCGTCGAGCAAAGAACGCCTATGGCAACGTGGTTTATTTAGATGGTTATTGGAAATTCATGTCTTGCTGGGAACTTGGCCTTGGGCTTCGTTTTCAACAGTGGTGTGCGCGTCACGGCCATTTGAAGCCAAAATCGCTGACACCTCCAGGTGTGCCCTTGACAGAAGTTGATAGGGTGAAACATGCCAACTGGTATTCTGGAGAAGTGACTGTGAACTTAGGATATACTTTCTAAGAAAGAAAGGGCAAAGGAACACAAGGGACTTAAAGAGGTAATTGCAGAAGTGTCAACAGCCTTTCGTGAACGCGCCCGAGCCCGCGCCCGTTGCCCGATCTCTATCGTAAACCTTATTTCCGTACCCGAATTTCGGTATGATCGGGTTCGGACAAGTGAAGTTCGGGCAACGGGCGCGGGCGCGTTCACGAAAGGCTGTTGACACTTCTGCAATTATCACATTATGGTCCATGTCCATTAAGTCATTTTCTAATCTAAACCGTTTTTGAGCACTTGAAGCACAATTTTTCCTTGCACATGACCCTCTTTTACTTCCTTTAAACCTTCCCTCACAGATGCCAAAGGCAACACTTTAATATGTGGCGGCACAATTTTTCCCTCATCCAACAATTGTGCAATTCTCTTTAAATGTTCTCCCTCGGGTCGTACAAAAACA
>JABDBC010000134.1:167-2779 GCA_013288825.1 Chlamydiota bacterium | reverse complement strand
ATTTGGTTTAATAATGATTATTATTCGAAAAGATATCCCAAATTCCAAAAGCATTGTAAAGAAGAAATTAAAAAAGCAGAAAGAGAATATACGGAAGGTTGCTCACATTTAAATGATTTACAACAAATCATTACACAAACATTTCAAAAAATGTATGCTACCGGTGCTTTTAGTAGATCAATGTCCGCAATTTACGACCAGGGCTTGTTAGAACTATCGTCAGGCAACTTTGATAATGCTGTTGGGTTAGCAGATGAATTAATCGAAGGCGCAAATAATGATTCAGAGAATTCTAAATTTCTTAAAGCGGAGCACTATCATTCCCTAGGAATTACATTTTCTGAAGGCTTAGATTACTCAAACGCAATTGAATGTCTGAGTAAATCTATAGAAATGAATCCTCAAAACAAGCTAGCGTATTTTGATAGAGCAGTTGCCTATTTTGAAACTAGGAATTTTAGTTTGGCAGAGCAAGATTTTCTACTTTCTGAAATCCATAAGAATATGTTAATCGACAATCACTCTTCATCTGAATTTTCCTCTGCATTGCTTGTAGGATTAGCGATGGGTGCTGAAGAAGCAGCGATTGAATTATTTCCTTCCCTACTTAACTCTGCTTATGGTTTAAGTGAATCCTTATGGATATTTGCTGAGCGTCCTGTTGACTCCATGGCGAACTTCTCAAATGCATGTTACGAAGCGGGAGCATGCACTGTAGAGTATTTAAAAAGGGTAGATTGGCAAACAATTGAAGGTTACGAAGAGGAGTTAATTGGTTTCTACCAAACCTATGATCTTATGCCTGAAGATCAAAAAGGGGAGATGATCGGATATTTAATGGGAAAGTTCGGCATCGATATTTTTTTCTTCCTGGAACTTCTTTAAAGTTGATCGCTTCTTGGAAAAAACTTAAAAACGCTAACAGATTATGTAATCTTGAGGCAATGGCTGCATCAACAACTAGCAGAGAGATTTTACAGACAAGAGCACTAAAATTTGCTGCTGATCGCGAAAATTACTTTAAGACCGTTAGGTATAATTTTGATGCGCATAATAAACATATTTTAGGTCATAATGATTATGATGGTATACGAAGTATCTTTACTCATGCAGAGCCGGAAAGGCTTTTAGAAAAATTTGCTGGGAAAGGACTTCCTAAGCGAGGAGTGGCAGGAGAAAATGGATTTAAAGAGTCTATTGATTTTAAAGAAGTTATAGGAATATGGAAAAATAAAAATGGTACTAAGACCGCTCCAACTACAAAGGGGACAGTGCATTATGGCAAAAAAGGGGCCCATATTGTACCTGCTGACCCAGCGACAAGAATTTAATGAGGAAGCTATGAAAAATTCCGATTTAATTTGTTCAGTCTCACATGCTCTTTTAGGAAGAGTTACTCCAAATCTAAGGGCTGTATACATTACGTTTGAAAATGAAATCATAGTTCTTACGTTCTATTATGATAAAGAACCAACTGAAGATGAATTTGAATTGGCAAATTTAGCGGATACAGATTTTATTTCTGATTTACCAGATAGCGAATCAGACTTTAGAGTTAGGACCACGCCGTATCCAATGAAAATTCCTAATCAGGGCTTCTGTATTTACCATCGTTATGAAGACGAAGCTTCTATATAAAATCCTATTATCTATCGTTTGAATAAGGAATACTTTGGACTGTTGGGCCAGCCTTCTTGCATCTACAGCTTATTTTTAGGTTTCTTTTTCGATTGAAGAAGGTGGATGTTATGTCTCCAGGGGATTCTGAATATAGGAAGAGTTTCGAATTGTCGCAAGAAAACTTGAAAGTTTCTATTTCTACTCGATGACCCATTGGATCCCACATTACTAACGTCAATTATCCTTTGCCGAGGATACCCTTAAACGGTTTAAAAACGAGATCTAGTTCAGAGAAATCATGAACATTTAAGATATTAAATAGATCCATACCATAGTAATGACAAATGTAAATATTGTCACAGGGAAGCCCACTTTAATATGTTTTCTGGGCACTAAGGTTATTGATCGATTAGCTCAGGACTTAGGCAAAGATTTCCCCGGTGTTTCTGGATTCTCTCCAAGAAACCTTCGCTATATGCGTAAATTTGCCCAGTCTTATGAGAATTCTACAATTTTGCAAGCAGTGCTTGCAAAAATTCCATGGTGGCACAACATTATCCTTCTTGAAAAATTAGATAATCTAGAAGAAAGAATATGGTACGCTCAGCAAACTATTGCAAATGGTTGGAGTGGTAGAGCTTTAGATGACGTCATTAAGTCAAAGCTCTATTCTAGGCAGGGAAAAGCCATTACTAATTTTCATGAACGCCTGCCTACTCCTCATTCAAAGCTTGCACACGACATCTTGAAAAGTCCATATAATTTTGGATTTCTCTCCTTAACAGATGATTACATTGAGCAAGAGCTTGAAATCGGTCTCGTTAACAACATTGAAAAGTTGATTTTGGAATTAGGTCAAGGCTTTGCCTTCATTGGAAGACAATATCATCTTGAAATAGCTGGTGATGATTATTATTTAGACATGCTCTTTTACCACATTAAGTTGCGCGCATTTTGTATCGTTGAACTTAAGAGTACAAGAAGTTCAGAAA
>JABDBC010000134.1:0-157 GCA_013288825.1 Chlamydiota bacterium | reverse complement strand
GTACAGACTTCAAGCCTGAATACGCTGGAAAAATGAACTTTTATCTAGCAGCCGTCGATGACCAGCTAAAGCATTCCACGGACAACCCTTCAATCGGAATGATTATTTGCAGAACAAAGAATGACTTAAAGGTAGAATATGCGCTTAAACGTGTTCT
>JABDBC010000133.1 GCA_013288825.1 Chlamydiota bacterium | reverse complement strand
CAACGATAGGGGCAACGACAAATAACATGGATAAGCTCAATACGCAAAGTGTTATGGCCCCTAAATTCAACAGGAAAGGAGCAAATGAAAGAATGACGCTGAAAAAGGGTCCAAAGCCCGGCAAGTCGTTGAGTAAAAAGAAAATTCCCAAAAGCATCCACAATAGTAAATAGCTTAAGATAATTGGAATGGAAAGATATCCTGCCCCTATAATCACATCCCACGAATTGCTGACCGTTTTGAGATAGCTGACGGTCTTATTTTTAACTTCATCGTGATAAATGCGCACCAAAATGATCCCAGTGGCAAGAAGAAGTCCTGCGCATAGAAAAACAGGAAGAAAATGCAAACTCATCGCAATCCACTGACCAGTTTCGAGGGCTATTCCTTTGAAAAAAACGATCAAGATCCCACAGAGGAGTAAAACCATGAAGACTAGGAGTAGTTTTTTGGCGCAAAAGGTTCGAGAAAGAGCACGATTAAAAATTGTCTGTATATCTGTTAAATCCATTGGGCCACAGCCTATTCGTTACGGGGCTTATAAATATATTTCGGTCGGACAATCGGGGTTCCCTTGCCGCCGCGTGCTTCACAACGTTCATACACTACTTGAATAGAGATCCCCACAATGCGGGCTAATCCAAACAGCACTGTGAAGTATTCAGGATATGGAAAACCTGCTGCTGACAGTAATACACCAGAAATTGCATCCACATTAGGATATGGATTTGCAATTTTAGGATTTTCTTTAAGCACTTTAGGACCTTCTGAGCGCAGTAAACGGGCGATTTTTATCAAAGGATGATTGGGGTATTTGTTCTCACCTATCTCATAAAAAATCGTCGCTCTGGGGTCTTCCACGCGCAAAACGGCATGTCCAAACCCAAATATCAACTGATTACTGCTCAGTCTTGTCCGAATTAAACTTTCAACTTGTTCCGGCGTTGCATTTTCACCGAGTAATGAGAGTACATTTTTTACAAATTCTAAGCAATCCTGGTTTGCTTTTCCATGTCGCGACCCTGCAAGAGCAGCCATTGCTGCTGCCATTGAACCATACATATGTTCTAAACTGGAAGCAACGGCCTTGCCAACAAATGTCGAAAGGTTTCCTCCTCCATGATCAAAATGTAGGATATTGAAAAGCTTTAATATTGGCATTAATTGACTTTTATTGGAGTTGGGAATATTCAACATCTGGGTGAAATTTTCCATATAGCCAAGCTCAGGCTTAGATGGGGGAGTGCTGCCCCACCCAGCATGATGATTAATGACTGTAGCAGCCAACTGAGGTGCTTTTGCAATCAAATTCAAGCAATCTTCTCGGTAATCATTTTTCCCTTCTAACATGCCACAAATAAATATTGCAGAGCAAAACAGGTCCATGGGATGCCCTTGACGAGGGAGTCCGCAAATGTGATTGACAGTTTGAGGTGACAATAAGGCTCGGGCCCGCAACTCTTCGGTAAACTTTTTAACCTCTTCAGGAGAGCCTTGTTTGCCATAGTAAAGAAGATAGATCACTTGTTCAGGTTCTTGATTGATCAAATCTTTTACTGGGATTCCTGCATAAAAAAGCCCTTTCACAGGATCTACAGTTGATGTGGTGCAATATCCAACAGGATATCCCCTCATGCCCGTTTCAAGGTGGTCTTTTGTGATTTCAAAAAGAGCGTCACTCATACTACCTCATAAGATCTTTTACTAACTCACGTTCTTCCAAGAGTTCTTTTTCTGTTTCTCTAATTTTTTTCTTCAGAAAATCATCCCATTTAAGGTTTGGGACAATTTCATAGCCTCCATTGCCAGTAGAACGACAGGGAAAAGAAAAAAAGAGCCCAGAGGATACACCATAAGGATTTCCATCACTGAAAACCCCGCTCGAAAACCATTCCCCTTTTGGTGTTGGGGTCATTATCTGCCGTATTGAATCGATTGCCGAGCTTGCTGCAGAAGCCGCTGAAGACTTACCACGAGCGGCGATAATTGTTGCTCCTCGTTTTTGAACACTGCTTACAAAGTCATCCTGAAGCCACTTTTGATCTTGAATTGTTTCAAGAAGGGGTTTTCCATTGATTTTTGCATTAAAAGTATCGGGCACTTGCGTGGCAGAATGGTTGCCCCAAATGGTGACGTTGGTTACAGCATTGATATCTACTTGAGCTTTTTGCGCCAGTTGAGCTACGGCCCGATTTTGATCCAGGCGTGTCATGGCATGAAAATTCTCTCGAGGGATACGAGGGGCATGCGACATAGCAATGAGGCAATTCGTGTTGCAGGGGTTGCCGACGACTAATACTTTGACATTTTTTGAGGCGACATCATTGAGAGCGCTACCCTGTTCCACAAAGATTTTTCCGTTGTCGTTCAGAAGATCTTTCCGCTCCATACCGGGTCCTCGAGGCTTGGCACCGACTAAAAGAGCGAAGTCTGCATTTTTGAAAATCTCTTTAGGATTGCTTCCGATATGGATCTGTTTTAACAAGGGAAAAGCGCAGTCTTCGAGTTCCATGCGCACCCCGTCCAGGGCTTGCAACGCTTCGGGAAGTTCAAGGATGTGCAGAGCAATGGGTTGGTCATATCCCAACATATCGCCATGGGCAATGCGAAACAGAAGGTTGTAAGCGATTTGCCCTGCACCGCCAGTGACAGCAATGTGTTTGATAGGTTTGGACATTGTTTTATCCTTGGGAGAGTTTAACCGTATTCTATGAATGGCCCACATATTTCGCAACAGGGATCAAGATGATACAGGAAACGTCGAAGAAGAAAAGTAACAGGATACGCAGGATCGCAAGCGGCAGGATATGAAGGATGGCGAGCATCCTCTTGTAATTCAAAAGAATTTCCAATGAAGCTAAGGCCGGGAGGC
>JABDBC010000132.1 GCA_013288825.1 Chlamydiota bacterium | reverse complement strand
TTCACATCCGATCTCAACCAAGAGATAAGAGCTATATTTGAACCTATTATTGCTGCTGCTGTTCCTATTACTGTAAGGATTACTGTTAAATCCATTTTATTGATCCTTATCCTATAGGTTGGTATATACGATTGTATTAAAGGATAAAAATAAATAAAATGGCAATTTATGAAATCATCTTTACCATTTACAAAAATGCATGGGCTAGGCAACAGCTACGTGTACATCGACTGTAGACTTCATGATTTACAGGAAGAGGAAATCCCCGAGCTGGCACAGTTTCTATCGTCCCCCAGCAGAGGAATTGGCAGCGATGGAATCATTCTCATCTGTCTCTCAGAAAAAGCAGATTTAAAAATGCGCATCTTCAATAAAGATGGTTCTGAAGGAAAAAACTGCGGTAACGGATTGAGATGTGTCGCTGCTTATGCTCACCACAATGGCATTATTGCTCACAAAACCCTTTCTATAGAGACCTTAAGCGGAATTGTTTTTGCGACGATATGTCATACGAATCAAAATCAGACCCAAGTATCAGTCAACATGGGGCGTCCGCGGCTATTGCGGAAAGAGATCCCAATGATTGGGCCAGAAAACGACACCATCATTGCCGAATCCTTTCAACTAAATAGTGAAAATCTATCTCTGACGGCTGTTTCGATGGGAAATCCCCATGCGGTATTTTTTGTTGCGGGTTCCAAAGGTTCTAAACATGATTTACACTTATCCCTTGGACCAAAAATTGAAAATGACAAACGCTTTCCCGAAAAGATCAACGTGGAATTTGTCACGGTGGAATCGCCGCACTCATTGCGATGTAGAGTTTGGGAAAGGGGATCAGGTGCTACACAGGCCTGTGGAACGGGGGCTTGTGCATCGGCAGTTGCAGCTATTTTGAATGGGCATTCCGCAAAAGGACACAATATAGACGTGCATTTAGATGGGGGCTGTTTGCAGGTATGTTGGAAAGAGGATGGGGATGTTTGGATGGCGGGCCCTGCTCAGACAGTTGCTGCAGGCGTCATTTTCATTCCACAAAGTCTTTAAAGCAATACATAAAGGACAAGGGACGTAAAGGACATAAAGGACCTAAAGGACAAAGGACCTAAGGGACGAACGGAATAATTGTCCCTTATGTCCTTTACGTCCCTTGTCCTTTATGTCCCTTATGTCCTTTAGGTCCCTTGTCCTTTACGTCCCTTATGTCCTTTACGTCCCTTATGTCCTTTACGTCCCTTGTCCTTTATGTCCTTTGCGTTTAATTTTTTGTTACGCTCTCGCTTCTTCCTGCGCACAACACTGCTTATACTTTTTACCGCTTCCACAGGGGCAGGGATCATTTCGATTGGCCCTAGCTACAGCGATAATCGGTTGTGACTTCTTCTCTTCAGGTGGTATCGCTGGTTTTGGTGCCGCTTCCCCACCGCCTCCGTTGCCTTCTTCAATTTCTGAAGCAAAAGATCGTGTTGTTTCCATGCGGAGATGAGCTAGAAGATCCTGCATTGTGGGTGTTTGTGAACGCACTGTGACAATTAATTCTAGCTTAAATAATTCCTGTGCAATTTGTGTGCGCAATGTGTTGCTGAAATCATGGAAAAGAGCAAAGGCTTCGTGCTTAAATTCTGTGAGGGGATCTCGTTGTCCAACGCTTCTCAGATTGACATCGGCGCGCAAGTGATCCATTTTTAGAAGGTGCTCCTGCCATAGTTGGTCGATGATTCGAGTCATCAAATGACGCATGGGCTCCGTTGTAGGCAGCTTAGTCGCATTTTGCAATGCTTCTGGAGGCAGTTTTTGATTCTCTCGATCAAGCTTATCTCTAAATGCTTGAATAATTCGTTGCGAGGCTAATTTTTCAAGATCTTCGCTTTCCAATTGATCCTGATCGAAAAATCCTTCATCAAATGAGACTGGGAAATGGCGTATAAGCCACTGGCGATAGCCTTCTGGGTCCCATCCCCCTTCTAAGCCTTTATTTTGGAAAAACTGCTGCGCGCCATAGTTGCACACAGTCTCAAACACTTCTTCAGCAATAGGTTCCATTTCTTCTGCGTGAAGTATTTCATTCCTGAAGCTGTAGATGGTTTGTCTCTGCTTATTCATGACATCGTCGTATTCGAGTGTGTGCTTCCGTATGGTATAATTGCGTTGTTCGACTCTTTTTTGAGCTGTTTCAATGGATTTGTTCAGAATATTTGCAGACATTGCTTCCCCTTCAGGAGGACGTACTTTTTGCAAGATCCCTGTAAGGCGTGGTGAGGCAAACATGCGGAGCAATGGATCTTCAAAAGAAACGTAAAATTTTGATGTTCCTGGATCCCCTTGCCGTGCGCAACGTCCTCGGAGCTGTCGATCTGTTCTGCGCGATTGATGCCTCGAGGTTCCCATCACATAGAGTCCGCCAAGTTCAGCAATGCCTTTTTCCAATTTAATGTCTGTTCCGCGTCCTGCCATATTTGTGGCAATGGTGATGGCACCTCGTTTGCCCGCATTGGCAATAATTTCGGCTTCTTGCTCATGAAATTTGGCATTCAATACTGTATGTTCGAGTTTATTTTGTTTGAAAATGCGAGATAATTTCTCCGAAACTTCAACTGATTCTGTTCCAATTAGAATGGGCCGTCCCTTCTCATGAATGTCACGGACTTCTTTCAAAATGGCATTATATTTTTCTCTTTCTGTCATGTAGATTTCATCGTTCAAATCTTTTCGCTGGCAGTTGTGGTGTGTGGGGATGCTTAAGACTTCAATTTTATAAATCTGTTTGAATTCATTTGCTTCTGTCGTTGCTGTCCCTGTCATGCCAGCGAGTTTCTCATACATGCGGAAAAAATTTTGAAGAGTAATCGTTGCATAAGTTTGAGTTTCTTTTTGAACTTCAACCCCTTCTTTTGCTTCAATTGCTTGGTGAAGGCCATCTGAGAAGCGG
>JABDBC010000131.1 GCA_013288825.1 Chlamydiota bacterium | reverse complement strand
GGCTTATGTTTTATTGAATTTTACCACAGGCTGACGCCTGTGGCTACATGCCTTTGCCGCATTCGCGGCAATTTTTTTCAATAAATAAAAATGCGCGAATCGTGGGTGCATGGGCGGCTCTTCTCCCTCAGTTGGCCGGGACTCTTTTACTTTGGCAATCTTTCTAGCTGATATTCTACAACATGAATAACGTCTTCAATGCCTTTCTTGTGATTGTTTGCCTTGTTTCGGAGAGCTTGAAGCTCATCCAGTTTTTTCCCAGCTACTTTAGTTCTCGCGTCATCAAAAGCTTTTTCGGCTAGTTCTGAGTCTTCTGTAGTCTCTTTCAACCTTGTGTGAAGTTTTTCCCTGTTTGTTTCGAGAACAGTGCGGGCTTTTCCAGCCTTCTCAACCAAATCCTTGCCAGCGCTTTCATTCATGTATATTTCATCACAGTAGAGGTCCCCATCCTTGATTGCTGTCTGAAATTCAGTATCAAGAATTTCAGGTAGGGGGGCTAAAGTTATGAAAACAGACTTCAGAAAATATTCGAATTCCTTATCATCTTTTCTGTAAGGTTCTAGTGACCATTCTTCTGGAATAATTTTACCGCTGTGAATTAATCTACTGTGTGAAACATGATGAGTTTCACCTCTATTCATTAATGTTCTTAGAATTAATTTCTTGAAATCTTTTACTGTGAATCCTGCCACACTGTCCTTCGTGATGCCGTGTAAAATTACGCCCGATCTCTGAGATTTTTCATATGCCCTCAGTGGGGGTAGGGGAGGTGTTGCTTCGCGTGAACTGCAAAATAAGCGTTTGCATGCTAGAGCCGCCACAGCGGAAAAGACCAATACAGTGACTGCAGCAGCAATTAATGCATAGGCAACGGAAGCGGTGACAGCAAAAGTGATCGCTGCAGCGGCTACAGTGAGTATGAAGAGAGCAGTAATAATGAGGGCCTTTTGAGAAGTACAGCAGGGCTCTTTCTTTCTAGAGGTAGCCTCGGGGTCGTAGCTTGTAATTGATGGCTTACTTGTCACAGACGACATAAAAAATCTCCTTAAATTTAATAGTTAATCCTCCATTGTATAGGGTTATTAGAGAAAAGTCAATATAATATTGAAAATAATACTAAACATTGATCGTAAACTAATAAAAGGCTAGTGAAAGTGAGGGAATGGCATGTAGTTTGTGATTTGAAATGAAAGAACGGCTATTGGTTTGCTTCGTCCAAAAGGTAGCTTTAACGACTTGTAATTTTCTCTGCGTCTCTCCGCCTCCCCGTCTCTGCGTTAAATTCGTTATAAGGATTAACGCAGAGAGGGGCCACACGAGGACCCCTCCCCAGCGGGCTCTTTTACTTTGGCAATCTTTTCAGTTGATATTCAATAACTTTAACAACATCTTCAATACCAGCCGCGTAACCTTTTGCGTCTACTCGGACACTGTCAAGCCTATCCAGTTCTGCCTTTGGCACTTTTCCTTTGGCATCCTGATAAGGTTTTTCTGCTGTGTTTGCGTATTCTCTAGCATTCTTAGCATCAGCTTGAACCCATACTATATTCCTTTCAAGAACACCTCGAGCTCTTCTAGCATTCTCGACCAATTCTTTATCTTCTACTGCTGCTGTCCCCTTTTTCATGATTCTCGCATCACAATATTTGTCAGCATCAACGATTGCTTTCTCTAATTCTTCATTTTGTATTTTCGGTAGAGGAGCAATCACCCTGAAAAAGCCATTGTCAAACTGATCTAGCGATATTGAATCTTTTGCGTAGAGGTCTAGTGGTGCTGTATCGGATACTTCTTTTCCTACAACAATAATCTTACAGTGAGAAGCATGAACTGGTGTGCCATCTGCTGTTTTTTTGTTTAAAATTATTTGGAGTAAATCTCCCCCAGTGCGTCCCCTAATTTTATCAGCCGTGAAAGATGCGATATGACCTAATTTTTCTGATTCAATTGGTCTTTCTTTAGGAACGCTAGGAATCAAAGTTGAGATAAAGGCTGTGGAAGAAGTGGAGGAGGTAGAAGTAATTGGAGGAGATGATGAGGTTGCTCTTGTGGATGTTGCCGAAGAGGATGAGCTCGATGAAGATGAGGGTGTAGTCGAAGCCAATGGAGCGGTGCTTGCGGCTACTCTGCTAGTAGGCAATGGTGATGTGGTTGATGAACTGGATGGTTTGTTCAATGGGGCTACTAATTTTTTTATGGAGTCAAGTTTATCTTTGTTAACTACATCGCTAGGAGCAATTTTTTTTTGCAATGATTCGATTCGTGCATTTATGAATATTAACCGGTCTTTTTGGTCGGGAGTCATTCCAGACCAGCCTGATTTTTTTACTTCCTCGCTAATTTGCTGTGCATCAATCTTTAAGGCTCCAATAGCATGAGTTACAGCAAGAGATGGATCAATTGGCATTCCTCCTATACTCATATAAACCTCCTTGAATGTGTTAGCATTTATTAGCTTTGCTTTATATATTTTAATTATAATTGTTATTTTATTTATAGCAATATGTTTTATATGTTTTAAATTTTCTTACAACTATTTCTTTGTTTATTGGCTTTTATTCTGGGAGGGGGAATGTAAGAGTATTTGCATTTTACGCATTGGGTAGCGGCAGTCGAGCTATAAGGTAAAGGGGGTAATTATACATAAATAGGATCAGGCAGGGGGAGAAACGAATGGGCATTTTTAGCAAGAATTTGAGCGGTCTAGTTCCAGCCATTTCCGGGTCCATTTCATCAGGCCAACGGCCTGAATTATAAAAGCCTAGGGCAACGCCCTAGGTACGTCCAGGGTTGATTCTCAGGCTGAAAGCCTGACGTATGGTGTACAAAATCACGTTGATCCCATAGACATCTCTCATCAAATGGAACTCGATTGAGTTGGAGGATCTTACGGTATTAATCTTGAAAGGATTGAGTTTTGTGATGTTCCTTTTGGTTT
>JABDBC010000130.1 GCA_013288825.1 Chlamydiota bacterium | reverse complement strand
AGTTGGCATTCCTCATGATCCTGAAACTGGAGAAGAAATTAAAGCAATCAGCAAAGAACATGTCGTCGACCGCATTCTGACATATCCTGAAGGGGAGAAAATTCAAATATTGGCTCCGATCGAAATTCGAAAGAACGATGCCTTTGAAGATATTATCTCCAAACTTCGTCGCCAAGGTTTCGTCAGAGTGCGTTTGAATGGAGAATATTATGATTTAGATCAAGATGAATCCAAGTTGACGTTTGATCGCAAGCGGAGAAATGAGTTACTTCTCGTCATCGATCGCATTAAAATAAACCCCACAATCCATCATCGTCTATATGAAGCTGTTGAAACTGCTGCAGAGATCGGCCGCAACCAGTTGATCGTCGCAAAAGAACAGGAAGATATTCTGTTCAATCTGGCCTTTGCTGTGGAAAGCACTGGGAAGTCTTATCCTGAAATTACACCCCATACGTTTGCTTTTAACACACACGAAGGGATGTGCCAGGAATGCCTTGGGCTCGGAATCCAATATGGAGCCAATTTAATGCAAAAACGGGAAGTAATGGAGCAGTCTCTTGCCAGTCTATTGCAAGTGCTTTGGTCGCGAGAAAATTACCAGTACCCCTATTCTTTACTCGAAATGGTCCTAAAAAAAGAAAAAGTTAGCCCTTATGACGTTCTGAAAACCCTCCCTCCAAAGAAATTGAATATCATTATGAATGGCTCAGCTCCAGACCAATGGTATTCTTTGAAAAATGGACTAAAATTTAGATGGATTGGGATCAACAACGTCCTAGCAAAAGCTGGTCGAAGTGCCCGACAAGAAATAAAAGAAGGAATCCTCCCGCTGTTAGAGGAATGGGAATGCCCTGCATGCCACGGAGCCCGCGTCAACCCATTGGCAAGGCACGTGACAATTGAAGGAGTTGCTATACACGAATTTTGCAAGCTGCCTATTGAGGAATCAGCTTTATTTATTGAGCGATTAGAATTGAACTCACAAGATAGCAAATTGCTGGAAGAGGTCAAAGCACAGCTGTCGAGCCGCCTAAAGTTTCTCCGAGAAGTGGGTCTGCAGTATTTGTCGCTGGATCGAAGAGCTCCAACCTTGAGTGGAGGAGAATCTCAGCGGATCCGATTGGCTCGGCAGCTTGGCAGCGGTCTTACAGGGGTTTTATATGTCTTGGATGAGCCAACAATAGGATTGCATCCCCGCGATAACGATCGCTTAAATCAGGCACTTTTTCAATTGAAAAATCTCGGAAACACCCTTTTAATGGTCGAGCATGATCCCCTGACGATAGCAACTGCCGACTATATCTTGGATTTTGGGCCTCAGGCTGGTGTCCACGGAGGGCACATCACCGCACAAGGCACTTTAAAACAGATTATGAAGAATAAACAGTCGCTTACCGGAGCTTATTTATCTGGCAGAGAAACAATTCCAACTCCTGAAGCGAGACGTACACAAGACAAGGGTATGTTAGAGGTTTCTAAAGCTACAGTACATAATTTAAAAAATATTGCCGTTGAGATACCGATAGGGACGATGACATGCCTGACAGGGGTATCTGGATCAGGAAAATCGACTCTCATGCATCAGGTGATCCTTCCAGCTGTTGCAAAAGGACTTTTAACGATTGATACTGTGAGCCATCAAGGAGCGGTTGTAAAAGGGATCGATCACTTCGACCGCTTGATATCGATTGATCAGAATCCGATTGGTCATACAGTTCGGTCAGATGTTTGCACCTATGTCGATGTTTTGACTAGAATTCGCTCCTTTTTTGCTGAATTGCCAACAGCAAAAATTCACGGATTGCAACCCAAACACTTTAGCTATAACCACAGAAAAGGGATGTGCACAGGATGCTGGGGACTTGGCTACAAGAAGGTGCAGATGCACTTCCTACCTCCTGTAAAGGTGGTGTGCGAAGATTGCAAAGGGATGCGATTGAATCCTCTTAGCTTGGAAGTGAAGTACGCCGGCAAAAACTTGGGACAATATCTGGATTCCACTGTGGATGAGGTGCGCGCAATTTTTTGAAAACCACCCTTCGATCGTGCGAATTTTGGATACATTGATCTCGGTGGGATTGGGATATTTGAAGTTGGGTCAGGAGATGGCAAGCTTGTCCGGCGGGGAAGCCCAGCGGATCAAGTTGAGCAGGGAATTGGCAAAAAGATCGACAGGAAAAACGCTGTATTTGTTGGATGAGCCTACGACAGGGCTCCATAGCGAAGATATTAAAAAGTTATTGGTTGTGCTTCATAAGCTTGTGGATAAAGGGAATACGATGGTGATCATCGAGCATAATCAAGATGTGATCAAGAATGTGGATTTTGTGATCGATTTAGGTCCTGAAGCAGGTGAGAAGGGGGGACACGTGATTTGTGTGGGGACGCCCGAAGAGATCGAGCAGCATCCGACCTCATGGACAGCAAAGTATTTGCGTGAACCTTATGCAGAACCGTCCCATGCGCGAACAGCTTAGACTAGTGCTCAAATAACTCATCCAATACTTTATTGTGCAATACAGGTCCACCTAACGGCAGAGTGGGAAAATGTATCTGATCAAGAGGAGCTTGTACTTGATATGAATCAATGAAAACTGAACTACCCTTCATGAACTCTGCTTCTCCGGCACCATATTTTATCGAAATTCTCTTGTAGTTACCTGTAGGTGCCCAACTTAAATTGGCGTAGTCCACATTGAAATCATAATTTTCTCCAGGTGATATCGTATGAAGCAGCTTTCCATTGCTATCGTAAAAGGTTAAGGGTTGATCAGTGTTATTTTTACCTTTGAATGTCGCAACGGTTTTTTCTTCATGAAGTGACCCTGTCGCAAATGCTGTGGCAACCATAGTGCCCATTAAAACAAGGCTACAGATAGCTTCCACAAGAAACCATGCCCGATCACTGTCTGAAGATCGTTTATGCTCTATATTGCCTGCTAAACCACATGCAAACA
>JABDBC010000129.1 GCA_013288825.1 Chlamydiota bacterium | reverse complement strand
AGCTTCATTATTTGGCAAGAGAGGAGTTGTATTATCAGACCTAGGATTCGTTGCCCCAAGCCCTTTGAGAACTTTTACTGCTTCTACAAAATTCAACTCTATGGCCCGACGCAAGAGCGAAAACTCATATGTGTCGGCTTTTACAAAATTTCCGTTGTTATCTGTTTCGTTTATTGTATATTTTCTTAATAGATTTGGATTACCGCCACGTACAACCACTTCACGAAACAGTTGAGTTATCTTTTTTGCAGCATTTCTATCAGGCCCTCTCCAAGTTCTCTGCAATTCCGTGCTATCTAAAATATCAAAAGCCAAACATTGTCCGAGAGCATATTTTTTAGTCACTTCATCAGGAGTAAGCTTTACAAGAAGTAGCTGTGTTCTCTCAAGAAAGGCTGTTCTTTCGTTGTTTTCGGTTGGTTTAGATACCTCAATTATCCAATCTTCAGCAGTTCCAGTTTTTAGCAATTTGCGAAACGCTTCCCGTTCTTTTTCGTCTGCAGGTTCAGCATCGTCAGCTTTGATATCCTGGGGAGGAATGGGACGTTTGGCTTTAATCGCATAGAACAGTTTTTGCTCTTCGTTATTTGCGCGACATTTGAATACGACTAAGGCAATCAAGGCTGCAAGTGTAGCAAGTGCAAAAACCGCTGTGGCAGACATGAGCACTACGGCGACAACTGATCCTAAAGAAACAGTTGCAACGACAGCACATCCTCCAACGAGAAGTGGAGTTGAAACTGCGGTTGCTATTTTTGCAAATTTTAGGTTGCCAGAGTTATTCTCGACAAACTCAACGTAGGTTTTAAAACCTGAATAATTATACGGTGTTACCATATGTTTCCTTTATTGTAATTCATTGGGTTTTACAAGTTCTCTATAAGCATCATTCATTGGCAGTGCCGGAGAGTTCAAACCCCTTCTAATTTTTGTCGCCCCCTCCTCCTTAAGGACTTGTACTGCAGGTACTAAATCCTGCAGTACAGCGTCGTCTAAGAGAGAAAATTCATATTCCACTAATTTATCTGTTCGGCATGTTCTTAATGGATTTTTAACGCCGCCACGCACAATCACTTCTCGGAACATTTGGGTTACCTTACCTGCTTCATTCGCATCAAGCCCTTTCCAAAATTTTTGCAATTCTTTACTTTGTAACATGTCATAAGCCAAATAGTTTCCGTCAGGATATTTTTTAGTCACTTCTTCACGAGACAGCTTTGCAAGAAGGAGCTGCATTCTCTCTAGGGGTGCAGTTTTTTCGTATTTATTGACGAGTTCATAAATCGCATTAATATGTTGATCCAACGACCCCGTCTTTAGCAGTTTGCGGAATGCTTCCTGTTCTTCTTTGTCTTTGACATCATCTTTAGGGTGGGGAATAAGACGTTTGGCTGTAATAGCATTGAATAGTTTTTGCTCTTCGATGCTGGCGCGAGATTTAAAAATGACTAAAGCGATCAAGGCTGCGATTGCTGCAAGAGAAAAGAGTGCTGTGGCGGCCATGACAACTACTGCTGCAATAGATCCTAAGGTCACTGTTGCAACGACTGCGCCGCCTGCAACGAGTAGCGGCGTTGAAATTGCTGCAGTAATTTTCGCATATTTTTGTTTGCCAGAGTTTTTCTCAACAAACTCTACATAGGTTTTAGAACCACAATAATCAAAAATAACGGGTGTTGGTGCAGGTGCTGCCATAATAAGTTTCCTTTATGGTAAGTTTAGTTTTTCATGTCTTTTTTAATACTATATTATGATGGCGCAAATATTGTATAAAAGCAGGCTTATCCCGACTTAGGTTATATGGCTCTTCTGCTACAATAATATTCGGGTCAGGCTTTGCGCCAAGCTCATGAAGGACGTCTAGAGCATCTGGAAGATCAAGTTCCACAGCCTCATAAATAAGCGTACACATATATGAGGTAGATTTATCAACAACAAGTCTTGAAAGGTTTGGAGTACCGCCACAGACGACAGCTTCACGAAATAGTTGTATGAATTTTTGTTTTTCCTGAGTTTCGAAACCATGCCGTAAACCTCCGCATAAATTGATTAGAACAATTAAAGCATAATAGCCTCCATCTTTATCTGTTTTAGTAATAATTGTTGGGTCTTTGAGTGTTGCAAGAATCAACTGAGCTTTAGCAAGGATAAGTTCGGATTTAAAAAAGCATTTGTTGTATAGCTCATCTTTTAGATCTTTATCCGATCCAGATTCCAGCAGTTTTCGTAATTTGTCAGTATCAGCCAATCCGGATTCTCTCAGTTCTTTTGAGCTGCTCTGAGCATGATTAATTTTTGTGAAAAGATCACTTTTTACATTAGCAGCTCGAGATTTTAGGTATTCTCTAGCAATTAGAGCAGCAATTGCTACTAAAGGGGAAAGGACGGTAGCGATAATAAGAACTGTCGCCACAACAGTACTTAAAGATAATGTGGCACATAAAATGACACCTACAGCAAATAATGCAGTAGAAATCAATCCAACTCTTTTCGTTTGTGTTTGTTGATGGTTACTGTTTCGAACAAACTCAACATAAGTTTTGAAACCACCATAATTATATTCAGTGATAGGCGCTGCCATAGATTACCTCCAAGATAAAAACTAATTTGATTGAGTGTAACACTTGTTATTGATAAAATTCAAGGAATTTTGTAATTGGAAATGCGATTATGTGTAATAAAATTTTGAAAGGACAAAAAGGAAGTAAAGGACGTAAAGGACATAAGGGATGTAAGGGACCAAAAGGACATCGCATCGTCCTTTATGTCCTTTATGTCCCTTCTTCTCTTAAATAACCTTCCACATGCCAGAAAGGCCTTAATAACCTAATGCCAGGTCACAGCCAGCAGAGACCTGTTTTGTTCTATCGAAAAACCTGCAGTCCTAAGGGACCATAAATACCCTTTATGCGTCCCATTCTCAGACCTCCGCTTCACTGTGGTCTGAGGAGTTATTAAGGCCATTCTGGCTTTGGAAGATCCAAGGCTCTGAGGCCATTATTTTTCAAGCTACACCATAACTCAAACTGGAAAATGACACAACA
>JABDBC010000128.1 GCA_013288825.1 Chlamydiota bacterium | reverse complement strand
AATAGCATCCCACCCACAGGAAACACACAAGCTACCAATGAAATTGCGGTAGGTCCTGACTGTTCAAGCAGCTTATAATAGATTACAAAGGCACATGCGGTTCCAAAAACAGCTAACCCACACACTCCTAAAACCGCGGTCATCGATGGGACGTTTAGCTGTAAGGGATTTTCAAATGCAAACGCAAAAGGCCACAACAACAAATTGGCCGTCAAAAGGGCGGCTGTTGGGGCAATGAAAGGCTTATGTCCCGTGAAATATTTCTTTCCGTATATATGTTGTACCGCATACGAAAATGCCGCAGTCCCAGCAGCGAGCATTCCCAAAGTAGTTCCAGTTACCCCTTGCAGCAAGTTGGGGGCAAAAAGAGAGACGAGACCTATTGCGCACAAAGATATACCTATCGCTTTAGGGAAATTTAAACGATCCTGCGGAATAAACAAATGCGCAAGAAGGGCTGTGAACATGGGGACTGTTCCATTGAGGATGGCTGCCAAAGAACTATCAATGGTTTGTTCTGCGTAACAGAATAAACAGAAAGGGAGAGCTGTAGAAAAAATGCCCATCACAGTAGCGTGAGTCCAGAATTTAAGGGTTTTAGGCAATGAATATCCTTTTATGCACAGTATGCAAAAGAGAATACAGAAAGCCAAAGTGATGCGAGAAGCCGCAATAGTCATCGGAGGAAGGTCTAGGAGTGCCAATTTTATAAAAAGAAATGAGGGACTCCACATGGCTATGAGAGCCAGCATTAATAAGATACGCTTTGAGGAAGACATGGGAAAGCCTGAAGTGTGAATATAAACAGCTCCATTGTAACAAAACGCATCGAATACATGAAATAGATTCGGCTGAGAGTAAATTTGTTTGACATTTTGTATTGAGAAAAATATCTTCTACTCTTTGCGGCTTCGCGTCTCCTAAATAACTTAAGTTATTTTTCGAAAGAACCGGAGTATGTCAAAGACAAAACCACTCTATTGCCCCTCCGGCAAGGAGCTTTGCGTTTAATTTTTCATGTCGAGATGAATACAGAAGGGATTTTATGACAGTCAGCACATGGTTATATGGATTTAAGGTTGCGATCCTAATTACAACCGGTTTTCAGCAATCAGAAATGGTTGGGCCCAAAAAAGCACTGGAAGATGCTGGTGCAATCGTCCATATCGTATCGCCAGAAGAAGGAAAAGTGCAAGGTTGGGATTGGATTACACTGCAGCCCAAAGACGATTTTGTTGTTGATGTATCTCTTGATCAAGTGAATCCGAATGACTACGATGCATTGGTTTTGCCAGGGGGTTTGAGCAGTCCCGACGATCTCCGTTTGGATGAAAGAGCAATCACTTTTGTCAAAAGCTTTGAGAACAAACCTATTGCTGCCATTTGCCATGGCCAGTGGCTTTTGATTAATGCGGATCTTGTCAAAAATAGAACTGTGACCTCATGGCCGTCGATTAAAATTGATTTGACTAATGCGGGCGCTAAATGGATAGATCAGGACGCTGTTCGTGATGGTAATTTGATAACGAGTCGCATGCCAGATGATGTGCCAGCATTCAACAAGGCGATGATACAACTCTTTGCAGAAACTTTAGCACAAAGAAAGAAATAAACCTTTGGTTGAATAATTCGAGTTAGAGAAGTTAAATACCTAAAAGACTACAAACTAAAGATTATCTTCTTGGAAAAACGTCGACCATGAAATCAACGAATTTGCGCACCTTGATATGTACGTGAGATGTCTGCAAGTAAGAGATGTGAATAGGAATCGTACAGGTTTGCTCTGTATATTTCCCTAAAATTTCTACAAGTCTATTCTCTTGCAAATCCTGATCCACAATATAGTCATGAAGCTGCACAATTCCAATCGCCTCCAAGGCACTTCTTCTCATCGCTCGCGTATCGTTAAAGTATAAAATCGGTTCAAAATGGATGACTTCCCCGTTTTTAAATTCAATTGAATCATTTGGCTGCCGCATGGAATGAGTAATAATGCGATGTTTCACCAAATCGGATGGCTTTTTGGGAATGCCATACTTCTCCAGGTATTCAGGAGAGGCACAAAACACCCAACGGGAATATGTCAACGTCCTCTGGATACAATTTAGAGGAACCCCTCTAGTAAGTCCCACGACAACGTCTACTTTTTCCTTTTCCAAATCGGGCATTGTTTGTGTCAACACCATCTGGATGCGTAATTTAGGATATCTTTCTAAGAATTCTTTAATGTAAGGCAACACATACAGATTGCAAATTTGGGGTCCACAAACAACTTTGAGAATGCCTGAAGGGTCCTCCTTTGTATGTGAAATTGCTGCTTCAGCATCGTGATATGCTTCCAAAATCCGCTTGGCATGTTCAAAATATAAGCTTCCTTCAGACGTTAACTCGATTCGGCGAGTCGAGCGCTTAAACAGCTGCACGCCAAGCTCATTCTCTAATGCTCGTATGTGTTTACTGACTGCTGCGGGGGTGATTTTTAATCGACGGGCAGCCGCAGCCATATTCGCACAGTTGACGACTTCTACAAATGTGGTAAGAAGGGTTGGACTATTCATAGTTTGATTGTTAACAGTTTGTTAATAGTTATCAACGGATAGTAGCATTGTATATATATCGTATTTAATCCACAATCTAATCATCTCATTAAAATGAGTGTAATTTATTTAATTCAGTAATTTTAATTTATAAAAGGAGAAAGTTATGACATTCAAAAAATCAGCAATTCTATTAGCAGCATGTTGCTTTGCATTAAGTCACTTACCATTGGCTGCAAGCCAAGGTTTAACCCAAGTAGCGACCGAGTATGCTCCAAAAGCCATTGGACCTTACTCACAAGCAGTGGCAGCAGGACAGTATCTTTTTGTATCGGGTCAGATTGCGATCGATCCTACAACAAGCAAGTTAGCGGGCGACACCATAGAGGTGCAAACCAGACAAGTCTTAAAAAATATGAAGGCTATTTTGGTTGCTCATGGACTTACTCTGGAAAATGTAGTCAAAACAGAGGTGTACTTAAAGGATTTGAAGGATTTTGCTGCAATGAATGGG
>JABDBC010000127.1 GCA_013288825.1 Chlamydiota bacterium | reverse complement strand
GAAATTAAACTTATATTAAAAAAAGTAAAAAAAAAGTGGTGAAGAAAATATTTTTCCTGTTAAGGTGGCGGTTGTTCAACCCATAACAAAGGAAAAGCCCTTATGGCATATTCTCTGAAGAAGATGTGGACTGCGATGGCAGTTTCGCTAGTAGGTGCGGCTGGCTTTGTCTCCGCAGCTCCTATTTATGATGGTAATTTCGTACAAGGTGACAATAACAACTGCTGCCCAGTGAGCGATTACGGCTCATGTGGATCTCTTAGACCAGCTCTAGACGGATGTGGAAATTGGTTTTTTTCTGCTGAAGGCCTATATTTCAAAGCTTCTGAAGATGGTCTTGCCTTTGCAGCAGTGCGTGAAGCAGGTTTTGCTCCATCAGCAAACGTAACTGCAACTGAAATTTTAAATCCTCGTGTAAAATGGGATTGGGGTGTACGTATTGGCGCAGGTTATGACTTCAGCTGCGGCTGGGATCTTCGCGCTTATTATACACACTATCACACAAAAGCGAGTGGAGATTTTGATTTAGCTGCTCCTGCGGTAGAATCTATATTCCCTCTATATGGATCTAATGTTTTGAATGGAACAGGTACAGCTGTAGTTGCAATGGATGCACGCTGGAAATTGCGTGTTGATTTAGCAGATTTAGAGTTAGGAAGAGATTTCTGCTGCGGTCCATGCGTTTCTGTGAGACCACATGTTGGCTTGCGCGCTGTTTGGTTAAATCAAAAATATTTTATCGAAGCATCTGATGCAGCTCATACTTTAGCATCAACAAGTGTTATTGATAGCCAAAGCATATTCATGAAATCTGAATTTGAAGGCATTGGTCTTCGAACAGGTTTGGATACACAATGGTGTGTTGGTTGTGGCTTTAGCGTTTATGGCTGTGCTGCAGCATCTATTGTTTATGGTAAATTCCATAATCACTTCGATGAAACAGACCTGCTCTTTTCAGGCACAACAACATTGGTTGAAACTACTAATCAATTTATACAAAGAGATTCTTACCATGCATCACGTTTCATTACAGATGCAGGAATCGGTATCCGCTGGTCACAAGCTTATTGCTGCGATACAGTAATTGTTACTCTTAATGCAGGTTGGGAACATCATTTATTCATCAACCAAAACAGATTTGAAGATTTCTTCAATCCTGTTGCAGGAACACAACATCCACAAAGAAGCCGTGGCGACTTAGAAATTCATGGCTGGACATTCGGTGCTAAAGTTGATTTCTAATCAACTGTACGATTAGTATCCTGTCCACTTTCAGTGGGATCTCATAGAAAATATGAGATCCCATTTTTTTTCCCCCTAAAACAATCTTAAAAACAAACTTTTTCGTGCCCGAGCCCGTGTGCGTGCCCGTGCCCGAATAGTTCGTCTTTTCCTTTCATATACTTGGAAAAGGAAAAGAATAATATTTCGGGCACGGGCACGAAAAATTTTGCTAGCTCACCAGCAATTCCCGTAAAAAAGTAACCAGATGGAGGCCTACGCTTCAGGCTAACGAATGCAACATCAAAAATTAAACGCAAAGACGCAAAGACCCGAAGCCGCAAAAAAAAGAAGAAGATATTTTTTCAAACCAAAATGGAAATTAAATCTACTCTTCTTTCTTTGCGGCTTCGGGTCTTTGCGCCTTTGCGTTTAATTTTTTTTTCACTCAAAGGTTGCCTTCCTTAGCTTGATGCGATACTGCAACATCCTGTTATTTTTTTGCGGAAATCGCTGCTAGCTCACCATGTTCATTGCAATTTTGCGATCTTGTCAGTATAATCTACTTTTTTATTCAAAGAACTAATGGTATAAACTATGATTACTCTCAATCGCATTTCAAAAAGCTATGGTAGCCGCATCCTTTTCGACGATGTCACAATGACATTTACAGAAGGCAAGCGATATGCAATCACAGGTCCAAATGGAGCTGGCAAGACCACTTTACTAAGAATCATCACAGGCGAAGAAGAGCCTACTTCAGGAACAGTGACCCTTCCAGATCGCGTAGGGATTTTACGGCAAAACATTGAAGCTTATAGCGACATCAACGTTGTGGATGTCGTTATTATGGGAAATAAGCGTCTTTGGGATGCACTACAGGAACGGGAAACGCTCTATACTGTCGAAATCACCAATGAAGTAGGAATGAGACTAGGTGATTTGGAAGGGATCATTGCTGAAGAAAATGGTTATTCAGCAGATTCAGACACTGAAACATTTCTTTCAGGCATGGGGATCCCTCACGAATACTTCAGAAAAAAAATGCGTGAAATTCCAACTGATATGCAATTTCGCGTCCTATTATGCCAAGCACTATTTGGTGATCCAAAAGCCTTACTTTTGGACGAGCCCACAAACCATTTAGATATGGAATCGATTGGATGGCTTGAGAAGTTTCTTCATGAATATGAAGGAACGGTTATTGTCATCAGCCATGATAGACATTTTCTTAATGCCGTTACGACACATATTGCTGACATTGACTATGAAACCATCATTCTTTATCCCGGCAATTATGATGAGATGGTTGTTGCAAAAACAGCAGTAAGACAACGTGCTGAAGCCGATACTAAATCAAAGGAAAAGAAGATTAGTCAACTGCGAGAATTTGTGGCCCGTTTTGGAGCAGGAACGAGAGCGAGCCAAGTTCAGTCGCGCGTCCGTGAAATGAACCGTTTACAGCCTCAAGAGCTTAAACAATCAAATATCCAACGCCCTTATATACGGTTTATTCCATCGGACAAACAGCCTGGAGAGGTTGTATTAAAGTCTAAAGCCGTTGGAAAGGGATATGATGGCAACGATGTCATAAAAAAATTCTCGATGGAGATTATGCGTGGGGACAAAATAGGAATTATTGGTAATAATGGCCGTGGTAAAACAACCCTTATAAAGCTCTTGGCGGGGCTTGTTCCTCCAGAAAAGGGTGCCGTTGAGCATGGACATCAAGTTTCTATCAGTTATTTCCCGCAAAATCATCAAGAAATGATCGATAAAAAAGAGACTAAAACAGCCTTTGAATGGCTTAAAGAGCGCAAGCCAGGCATTTATGATCAAGAAATTCGCAGTGCGTTAGGTAAAATGTTGTTTGGCGGCGAAGATGCTTTCAAGCCCGTTGCAA
>JABDBC010000126.1 GCA_013288825.1 Chlamydiota bacterium | reverse complement strand
ATTGAACATGGACTGCAGCATCCCATTACAAAGGGAATTGAATTATCGCAGTATATGTTCTATCCATCAAATTTACCAAATTGCTTAGGCTTAACATTCCGTTCTCGTTTGGGCGTGATAACAGAAGAAGATTTAGCTGTGGAAGATAATGGACAGTTAATTCCAATACATGCTCGGAGTTGTTTTGCGCGCCAGGCATTTCCTGTGGACACACTTATTGCTCAAATACAATCTTTATAACAGGATGAGCAGGCGTGTACGCCTGTTTCCTCTTATTTTCTCTTCTTCTCTCTGTGATCTCTGTGGTAAAATCTCGCTTCGGGTTGTTTAGCCTGATGAGTATGCTTGGATGACGAGGAAAGTGTTCACAATAAAGAGGGTAAGCGTTATTCTAGAAGCACAAAGTGTGATAAATATTGGAAATTGCCATGAAACAACAAACATTGGAATCAGGTCAACTCAAACTCAAGCAAATCTGCACTGCATTGCAGCAAGACACACTTGAGCCCGCCAAAAAGCAGGCACAGGCAATACTGGCTGAAGCCGAGTTGAAAGCACAGCATATCGTAGAGCAAGCACAAGAAAGAGCAGAAGGCTTGCTTGTTGAGACACATCGAAGAATAGAGCACGAACGAAAGATTTTTCAGGCGGCTTTATCCCAAGCCGGAAAGCAAGCAATCGAAGCTTTGAAGCAGACGATTGAGAATAAGCTTTTTAATCCAGAGCTACATTCTCTTGTTGAGAAAAGCACTGCCGATGCAACTGTAGTTTCTAAGTTAATTACAGCAATTATCCAAGCAATTGATTCAGAGGGTGTGGCCGTAAATATTGAAGCCTTAGTTCCCAAGAATGTTTCAATACAAGAAGTGAATCAACTTCTCACAAAGGAAATTCTTAAAAAATTAAAACATCAAACCGTAGCGATCGACGACTTTGCTGGAGGCGCCAAAATACGTTTGCAGGACAGACAGTTATGTTTTGAAGTTTCGAATGTTGAAGTAGAAGTGCTCCTCAAGCGATATGTTCGCAAAGAATTTCGCAAACATCTTTTTGAAAACCCATGAACCAGTATTATTTTGCCGCATCTTCCCTTCCTCCTCTAACTTTGGAGACACTTCCAGAACTTCCAGTTACCGAATTTGATTGTCTGATGCATGAAAATCTTACCTCTGCTGACTTTGAGAAAATTAGGGTAATTCGTCTACTATATGACATTCAAAATATTGGATCTTTATGGAAAGGAAACAAACTCGACTCACATGGCAATTTTAATGAATACGAATTGCAAGAGGCATTGGCGAGCGGAGAAGGTTTACCAGAATATGTTTATGACTTTTTAGATCGCTACGAGACTATCGTGCTGCGTCTGAAGAACCTTCCAGCGTTGCTTTCAGATTATTTTGTGTGTGAAGCCAGGAAGGTTTCGGGCTTTCTTAAAGAGTATTTGCTCTTTGAACGGGAATGGAGATTGATTTTGACCTATTTAAGAGCAAAAAAACTGCATCGAAATGTGATGCTTGAGTTGAGGTTTGAAGATCGGAACGATGAAATGATGGTGGAGATTTTTGGGCAAGAAGATGCAAAAACCTTCACTGCTCCTGAACAGTACCGGGGCTTAAACTTATTATTCGAACAACATATGAATGATCCCTTGAAAATGCATCAATCCTTGTCTCAGTATCGTTTTGACATGATTGACAGAATGGTTGGAATGAAATTGTTTTCTATTGATCAAATCTTAAGCTATTTTGCGCAGCTACTTATCGTTGAAAAATCGGTTGTTTATGAGAGGAAAGTATGAGTGGATCTGCTGCTACTAAAAGCCAGGGAAGCGTTGTAAAGGCTTTTGGCAATCTTTTACATGTCAAATTTGAAGGGAGCATTTCACAGGGTGAAGTTGCTATGGTAAACCTTGGGGGAATGCTACTGAAAAGCGAAGTGATCGAAATTAATAATAACGAAGCAAAAATACAGGTTTTCGAAGACACTCGCGATGTCAAAATATCCACCCCTGTTGAATTCACAGGCAATCTTCTTGAAGCTGAGCTCGGTCCAGGATTACTGACATCGATTTTTGATGGACTTCAAAATCCATTAGAAGATGTAGCCAGGGAAGCTGGCTTGTTTCTTCCTCGAGGCTTATATCTAAAGCCGTTGAATCGCACTGCACTTTGGGATTATCAACCAGTCGCATGTGTGGGAGATGTGTTAGAGCGAGGAGAGACCATTGGGACTACTACTGAAGGGCGATTCCAACATCTCATTATGGTTCCGTTTTCCAAATTTGGCCGCTATACAATAACTTGGGTGATTGCACCTGGTTCATACTCTATTGACACTGTTGTAGCAAGAGCAAAAGACGAAAAAGGCAATCAATACGAATTCACAATGGTGCAACGATGGCCAATCAAAAATGCTCTTTGTCAGGGTGAAAAGGTCAAGCCTACCAAAATGTTGGATACGGGTTTGCGCATCATCGACACCCAATTCCCAATCATGAAGGGAGGAACATTCTGCACTCCGGGCCCTTTTGGAGCTGGAAAGACTGTTCTGCAGCACCATTTGGCGAAATTTTCATCGGTTGATATTGTCGTTATGGCTGCTTGTGGAGAGCGTGCAGGGGAAGTCGTAGAGATTTTGAGGGAGTTTCCCCATTTGCAAGATCCTCACACAAATGATAGCCTGATGGCAAGAACTGTCATTATTTGCAACACCTCCTCCATGCCTGTTGCAGCGCGGGAATCCTCCATTTATATGGGGGTGACGATTGCCGAATATTATCGACAAATGGGCTTGGATGTATTACTGCTAGCAGATTCTACTTCACGATGGGCACAGGCTTTGAGAGAGATGTCTGGAAGGCTTGAAGAAATTCCGGGAGAAGAAGCCTTTCCAGCATACTTAGCATCGAGAATTGCAGCATTTTATGAGCGATCCGGTGCCATAGCTTTGGATGATGGCAAAGAAGGTTCCTTGACGATTGCAGGGGCCGTTTCTCCAGCTGGAGGTAACTTTGAAGAGCCTGTCACACAGGCTACATTGGCAGTCGTTGGCGCCTTTTTAGGATTATCAAGAGAGCGGTCTGATGCTCGACGCTATCCTGCCATAGACCCATTAATTTCTTGGTCAAAATATATTACGGCGGTAGGAAAAAAGCTAGAGACTCGAGTTGCAGGTTGGTCGTCAATGGTGAAACGAGCTGGTACAA
>JABDBC010000125.1 GCA_013288825.1 Chlamydiota bacterium | reverse complement strand
CTACAGTCCACTATTGCTCTAACTATCTATTCAATTCTAATATTATTTGCTAAACGATTACTAAATAGTTGACTTTAAAATTTGATTTGTTTATGATTTTGTTTAATTAATATATTTATTGTTATTTTTTAATAATGAGGTTCTAAAAATGGAAGCAAGTGCTGTCAATCAAAAGTGTACAGAATATCTAAGTGGCTTTGTAGATGTCTATGAACATAAAACTGTTTCAAAAGTCATTATAGGAATAATCAAAATAGCTACCTACTGTCTTATAATTCCTCCCGCTGTTGTCTGCCTCATTCAATATAGAAATAAAAAATTTGTGAAAATAGAAGAAGACTACAATGCCAAACTAGATGCACAACTATTACATAGAACCATCCCATATAAAAAACCTACTAGCCTCGGACATATGCCCGCAACTCCTATAGACAGCGAATTTGAAATAGAAGCAAAGGCTAAAATAGAACAGACATCAAAAACAGAAATTAATCAACAACACTTGATCAACTACTTAGTCAAGAAACTGGGAAGCATAAACAATGTTCAAGACAGGTTTGATGTCACACAAGAACAACAAATTGCCCGTTTTCAAGAAGGGTTTCGCTCGCTTACAGAGGTAGGGCAGGGGGACTTCTTTACTGCATTAATTGCTAAGAATCTTCTGGAAAAGGCCCTTCAGTATGCCCCTCTAGATTTAAAAATGTTGTATTTTTCTAGTGGGAATCATTACACAATAAAAGCATTCGCTGATGCTTCAGAAGGCGAAAGAACGGCAAATCAAAAGAATGCTCTATTAATTCTCGATTTTGTATCTCAACTCAAATCTTTGAAGTCTTTGACTTTGAACTTTCGAGGCATCGGTTTCGTTACACCTTCAAATGCTGATGCTCTGGGAAAGGAAGAGGATCCAACTGGACTGCGCAGACATTACTTTGGGGTACGTTCTCATGGAAGCAATGTTCTCGAACATCAATATACCGATGATTCAAGATTCGTTTTAAGAACTTTTAAGGAACTAAAAAATCTTCTGGCAGTTACTCCGAGCATGCATTACTGTGTTGCCTTTCAAAATTTAACTGCTTCATCAACAAATGATACTTTTGATGATTGTTTTGGTCGTTCTTCTCTTAACGGGAAATGGTCCACATGGGCGGAGGCTAAGGACGATATTTTTAATAAACTTAAAGATTATTTAGGTGTAACTGAAAGAGAATATGACGAGAAGCTGCATTGCAACTATCTAAAAAGACTTCAAGTGCCAAAGGCTGAAGACGATGTAAAACGCCTACATGAATATGAAGGAAGGCATTATTCCCAAGAACCCATAGAAATATTACCTGGAGAACCAATATGGCCTGTGCCTGTATCGGAACTTTCCACAGAGTTTGATCAAGAAAAGTTGATCAAACACTTAGTCAAAAAAATAAAAAAAATTCAAGACGAAGATGTAGAGGGGAATCTTGTGCAAATTGCCTTATTTCAAGAGGGTTTTCATGCGCTTACATCTGCAGCACAGAACAAACTTTTCGAAGCTTTGATGAAAGATGAGGAGCAGGGGCTCCTTGAAAAAGCTTTGCATTATGCTCCAAGAGATTTAAAGGAAGTTTGTTTTGCCGGTTCAGGTGAATTGTATGAAAGAAATGTGGATATGGTTTTGGATTTTGTAAGTGAGATCAAACCTCCTAGAGCTGCAATTACTACACAACTGCCAGATCTTCTCAGAACTTTTGGTGTACAAGCAGCTTCCTGAGCGAGTCTCGAGTTGATTGTGTCGGACCTCCGGAAATTTGGGTCATTGGTTTAGTTTCGTCCAAGGGGATTAAATATAGCTCTAATGACTTATAATTCCCTCTGCGTCTCCCCGCCTCTGCGTCTCTGCGTTAAATTCGTTATAATGATTAACGCAGAGACGCAGAGGCGGGGAGACGCAGAGGGAATTATAAGTTTCGTTAAAGCTATCTTTTGGACGAAGTTAAACCAATAGCCGAAATTTGGGCTATGATTTATTTTACTTTATTTATTTTTATTATTTAATAAGAGAGGTTTTTATGGAAGCAAGTGGTGTTGAACAAAGATGTAAGGATTATTTTAACGGCTTTGAAGAGCTTTATTATGGTAGAACTGTCTCAAAGGTCATTATAGCAATAGGCAAAATTGTGTCTTATTGTCTTTTAATTCCTCCTGCTGTTGTTTGTTTCATTCGATATAAAAATAAAAAATTTGTAGCTCTCGAAGAAAGTTTAAATAAGAAATTTGATGCGAAGATTACGGAGAGGATCAGGATATTGACTACACCAGTGTCTCCGACACGCGATGCAGCTCCAGCATCTGTAATGGTTGCTTCTTCTCCTCCTACGGTTTTTGCAACTCCTGTGTATCCACAGATAGAATTAAAAGAAGTAGAAGAAAAAACAACTAAAGCAAAAGTTGAGCCAAAACCGCAATCTGATCAGAAACCTTTGATCGACTATTTGGTCAAAAAAATTGGAAGCATTAAAGAAAGCCAGAAAATGCATGCAGAGCAAGAACAACAAATCCTCCGATTCCAAGAAGGTGTACGCGAACTTTCTTTTGAAGCCCAGAAAGATTTTTTTGCTGCATTGATTGTTGAGAATTTGCTTGAAAAAGCCCTCAAACATGTTCCAACAGACTTAGAAATGCTGAATTTTTGTTGTGGAAAGAATTATTGGGGAAATAAACCAAGCAATGATAAAAACTCCAATCTAATTTTAGACTTCATTTCTAAGTGTGAAGGCCTTAAAAAGTTGCATTTGGATTTCCAAGGAGCGGGGTTAGTAACGGAAGTTGTTCCCCAAATCCTCGAACAAAGAATAAAAAATCCAAGAATAACTTATAAACATCTGGGCACACATGTATTTAATGCATCATGGACTCGAGGAATTATTGACGACATGTCTGTGGCGGTTAAAACTTTTGTGACGTTGCGAAAACTCTTAATAAAAGATAGGTCTTTAGAATATAAAATTGAATTCATTAACTTTACGAAAACTACAAGAGGGGAGACTATATTTACAATATGGCCCTCGGTTGCCAGAACAACAGATGACGCAACCCCAATCCCAGTGAAGATCGATCAATATTTAAATGCGCCCGAACCTGCAGCTATTCCTGAGTCAGCGAAAGACGTTGTGGAGCCACCCTTGACAACACCGGCAACGACGACACCTCCAACGGCACCCCACGCATCAACCTAAAAGATATCAACACTGAAGGTTACTATTCGCGTTCCGTGTTTTGTGCCACCCCTTCCGGTGTGGTACAAGCACATAAAGGCTGTTG
>JABDBC010000124.1 GCA_013288825.1 Chlamydiota bacterium | reverse complement strand
TTGCGATCTGTTCCAGAGGTGCAGTTCGCGGCGATTTTCTTTTTCCCAAAAAGCTGAATGAAAATAGCATCCCGGGCAATTTCAGGAGCAATCAGAGAGACTGGTCCCAACTCCTCCCCATCTTTGCTTGTGAATTTCCCCCTTCCCAAATCGATCCGGACACCATCTCGAGTTTTAAAGGTCAAAGGTCCTGCCAGCTCCCAATTAGCCGACGATTCCTCTCCTGTACATTTTTCATGAACCTTATTGAGGATCGCTTTCATTTTCTCAGGAGTAAGCTCCGCAACTAAGCGTGGAAGAAAAGTATAGTTAATCCACTCCAAAACAGGCCGTTGAAGAAGGGGCAGTGCGGAATCCACGCGTACATTCTGTAAAATCGAATACCCATAAAGGATCTCGGCTACTTCATCCATCGAAAGAGTGTTAACATCTTTTAAATCACCCCTATTTGCCTTGTAAAAGCGATCCAAAATAAACGTCATGAGATACTTCTGAGGCTGATTGCGATCACGGCAACCTTCCATAATCATTTCATAACCCGTTTTTCCTACTCCTCCTTTCGCTTTATAATGTGTATCATAAGTCGGCAACACCTCGAGAAACTTGTCATGTAGTGATTTGCTTGATTTGCCTCCAAAATTCTTGAGTAACCATTCCTCGTCCTCATTGAACGATGGTTCCCCCGCTAATTTCCGCTCTTTTGCTGCATCTAAAAAATACTTCTCGCCGGCATCAAGTTCTTTGACCTCTTTCTCACCCTTCTCTTCTTCTTCCCCAGTCACTTCCCTATGTTTGAGAATTTCACTCATCCGAGCTAACCTGTCGCCAATGTGCATCAAGAAGGCTGCTGTCTTAAAATTGTTCGTCGAGAGTGCCGTTTCTACCAATTCCTTGAGTATCCGCGCACGCCCTAAGAAAAAATCTGGCTTTTCATTAATTGCCTTCCGAAGCTCAACAGCCTTAAAAAGAGCCATTTCGATCGCTCGTTGATGCTCCTCATCTTCCAAAAGATCGGGACGTTGACATATCAAGTCTAAGGCATTAAACGGGGAATAGGTGGGAAAGTCGGGATGAGGAGTGTAAGTGTCCCCTTCACAATACAGCGTCGAAGGACCATATGTATCAGCAAATGGCCGTTTTTTATTGCGCATTGCACGATGCAGAAAATCAACTTCTGTATTTGAAGTCGACACTGACTCATGGACAAAATCTGTTGGAACTTCCCCGATTACTGGCTTTCCAAATTGGTTTGGAACCTTCACTCGATCATTAACAGGCAAGAACTGCGCCAGAGAGCGCATATATAAAAGTCCTCTCTTAGCTAGAGAATTTTCTTGCTGGGGTTGGGTTGAAAAAATATTGATCAGTGAGAATAACCCTCCATATCCCTGACCTTCAAAACCGATATAATTATAAATCCCTCTGATATCTAAACGCCCTTCCATTGTGCTTAAAATCTGGTAGGCTTCATCATCTATTTCCCTAAACATTGCCGTTTTCGGTGACTCGTCTTCAAAAGTCAGTTTCAATCCCTTATTCAAATAGTTAAGCCCTTCCTGCGCCATCCCTAGTAGCGTAATAGAAGGCTGCCTTATCAGGGTAGGATCGCTCTCAAGTAAGATCTGAGTCATCACACTATGTCGGCGTATATCAATTATTGTCGTCGGCATTTTAGGAAGAACCACTTCAGGAGCTGTTGAGGCAGAACTTTCTTGCGTCTTACTCTCCTCTTCCTTCTTTTCACTTTCTGCTTTTTTAACTGCGTCCTCCTCTTTCTCTTTCTTTCCCGGTCCTCCCTTAAGAGCATCAAAATCTATAGTGGATGGGTCCACGCCTGATTTGTTCGCAAGCATCGATATAAAATCTTTCTCTCCAAATTGAGGTTGCTCCTTTCGACTCATGACTGTGTTATATTCTCTTGCCATAGCAGCTGAATATATGTCCGCTTTCCTTCCAGAGTCTTTCTCATAACGCTCCCCGCCATACGCCTTCCGAACAGCATCCAGCATAGCGTAATATTCTTCAGCACCGTCACGCCATTCAGCCATACTTCTCTCAAGAAGGGTTGCCGATTTTTTGTATGTGGATACCGATTTGAAGTAAGTCAAGAGCTGATCGATTTGCTCTTGAATTTCTGGCTCTACAGACGGGAGATATCGGACTCGATGGAGATGCTTCCTTACTTGAAAAACATCTGTCACCAACTCACAGAACACGTAGTCCAGGCAATCCTCATAAGACATTTTAGCAGCCTTACAAAGTTGGATTCTGTCGTCAATTGTGGATCCGGTTCCTTTATTCATTAAATTCTTACAATCCAGGCAATCGTTATATGTCAATCCACTTTCTTCTCGATTATTTATTTTATGCAAAATGGCATGGTGTACAATCTGCATCTTTCTCATTCCAATCTTATTCAGAATGGCCCTTCCTTTAAACAAATCTACCCGCTGACTTGGCCACAAATACTTTTCTCTTATCCGCAACTTACCTTCCCACATGCATTGAGTCACGGCTGTAATCTGTTCTCCCCAACTATCTAAACAGCATTTTGTTTCCTCTAAATTGTCTAAAAGGCTCTTTTTGACCTTGTCGGCTTCTTCTGGCATGCTAATATTCCAGAAATTATCCGGAGAATAAGTATCAGAGGGATCTGGTGCATTAACACTAGAAGGCACAGGGAGCATTCCCAACATCTTCGAAGCCATCGCTTGGGTCTGATACCAATCTCCAGTCTTTGCCAATGCCTCCAAAGCTTCGGCAAGTTTGTCAAAATGAACTTTAGCCTTCTGAAAAGCTGCTTTCTGCTTTGCTTGATCTGCCCCTTTGGCCGAGGTTTGTATCGCCTCAGCTAATCCCTCGAAATCCTTTCGATACTTGAACATATATTCGGGATCACTGTCTTTAACGCGGACAGCCATAGCAGCACTCTGATCTAAAGGCTTAATGACTTTAATGGCTGCTCCGCTCGATGCAGATGTGCCAAGGATACTACACACTGCTTTCGACTTTTCTGTACGCACTAGCCCCTGATTTTCTGCGATGAAACACTCGACCCGCTCAATTTTCTCATTCAAAGCCGCGAAAACTCTGTCACCTTCTGTGAGACGTCTATAACACTCATCTGAACCGAATGACTTGTTCACAATATTCTTAAACTTTGCCAGCTCCTGATACATCAACGGTATACATTCTCGTTTTTCTGCCTCTGAGAGTTGGCTGTCTATCTTGGAAAGGAAAATATTGAGATGAAGCGTAATGAGCTCCATCGCAAGAACCAATTTCTCTGATTCAGGTACTTCTTTAAAATGATGGCG
>JABDBC010000123.1 GCA_013288825.1 Chlamydiota bacterium | reverse complement strand
TAGCCCGCTATACATGGTATAATCATAACGCATTACAAGCAGCACCTCAAAACTGTATAGAACCTAGAGTACTTCATTGGGAAGCGTACTTTAAGAATAGGAACAAAACAACTGCACTATTAAGTGAAGCGTATATTTCTTATCATGCTCACTATCTTCCAGGTGACCCTTCGAAGCTTGATCCTGATGACGCTCGAGCAATTGTTCAAGCCGCAAAGCGAGTAAAATCCTTACGAGTAATCGATGCCAGCGGATTTTACTTGAGCAACGGTGATTTTGAGACGTTAAAAAAATCTGGCAAAATCGTAGATGCTCGATCAACAGCAATATCAGATCGTTTTTCACCTTGTCTAAAAGCAATAACTAAAATTATTACCTTAGCTGCAGTTATTGCACTCATCATTCTTTGCACATATGCTATGGTAGCAGTTGCTCCATTAATGGTGCCAATTTTTGGAGAAGCTCTTACAGAGATTGCGTTGATAGCACTTTATAGCAGCTCCATTCTGGGTGGGGTTTGCTTGTCATTTAAAGCTCCATCTAAACTAGAATGGCTTATAAATAGAATACATCATCGCAAGAGGATCTTTACTCCACAGCCGGCATTAGTCAACAGGAACGAAAGAGCCGTAAGAAATTTTGCGTTTTAGGCGTAATTGCAGAAGTGCCCTGTGTTAAAGCCCGAAGGGCAGGCATTTCACAGCCCAGGTCGGAGCGAAGCGGAGGCCTGCTTTATGTCCCTTCTTCAAATGCCTTTAACCACCGCTCAAAGTCAGAATGCGATGCCTCTTCCCTAGTCTTTCCCTTCTCTGGGACATCTTCAGTCACTTTTGGATGCCTTTTCTTTTCTTCAGGCAAAACTTTTAATCTATCTTGAAAAACATCCAAATAATAATCAAAACAGGCTTCGACACTTTTATTTTCTGATGGTTTCTGCGTGGGCTTTGCAACAGGGATGGCATTTTCAGCAGGTTTTGGAGCCACCTTCACAGGCTTTGGATTGGCATCGCGACGCAATCTATTTTGATGTCGTCGATTTAGCCATGACCTAAAATGCTCTACGGACTCGGTTTTTGCATCGCAACGGCGCGCAAACCATGCCAATTTTTTATCCGATGTAACTACAGTGATTTTATCAGGAGCCCGTTCTTGGGCAATTTCTTGAAGAATGAGATCGTCGGCAGACTCGCCAAAAGCCGTAAACAACACTTCCAGGCATTTAAAATGGCTGCGGGAGGCTTCTCCGATTTGAAAATGGGCATCAAACACTAGCGTGATTTCAAGTTTTAGGGCATCGGCTTTCTGATCGAGCTCTTGGATCATCAACTCTCGCTGATGTGTAAATCCAGATTTTTCAGAAGAAAAACGAAATAAAAAGTTATATCCATCTATATAATAATGCATATCCTGACAATGACTTAATCAATCATTGTTCTAAATAGCTTTTTACATCAACGATTTTCAACTCTTCATCGCGGAAAATAAATGACTCACCCTTTTTGAATCCTGTCATGGCTTGTGCAAATTTCGATTGCAGTGAGAGGATATTTTTATCAGCATCGGCTTCCCAGGGTCCAAGTATTGTATATGTCATTTTTTTTCCCTGTGAATCCAACACATCGATGATATTCCCTACTCCAACTTCTTGAAGCGAGATATCATTTTTGGTAATAATTCTTGCTTTTTGGAGTTGGTCAGACAAGGTTTTCAATTGATTCATAAGACGTGCACGTCGTTCTTTTGCAAATTTGAACTCTGAGTTCTCTCGAAGATCACCTAATGCTCGTGCTGCTTCGATTTCACGGGCGTTTTCAACGATTTCCACAGTTCCTAAACGCTTCACTTGCTCTTGTACCTTCTGATACGCCTCTTCTGTGGTCCAGAAAATATTCGCTTCCAAGGCCTTCTCGCGTGCCCCTTTGCTCTCGCCCAAAGTTGGGTGTACAACGCCTGCCAATGACTGCAGGATCTTCCGGTCTTGATCTGTAAGCGTATGGCATTTTGCAGCAAGCAGGAGGAACTCCTTCACGTGCTCCAAAGTAGCTCCTTCCATAATGGCGCGAACGACTGCATAACGCTTTCCCGACAATAAGTTGTACATTTTCTTAACGAGATCGCGCTGTTCTGGTCTATTTTCGAGTCTACTTAACAAAATTAGAAAAGATTCAAAAAACTGACATTGCCCTTCTTTACTGCTGTGGAAGGTCTCTACGTCATCTTTAGCCAACAAACGTTGGAAATACCACAAAAAGCATTCTGGAGATACTTCTGGGTTGATGAGAAGCTTATCCAAAAGGGCTTTGAGCCGCTCTACAGATTCTTTTCCACAGAGTTCTTTATAAATATAGTCACGAACTAAAGTATGGGAGGTTGTTTGCAGTAACATTAGGAACATCTCGACCCAATCTTTGCGCTCCTCTTTCAGGCAAACAAGGGCACGTTTCTTGAGGGCGATAATATCAATTGCGTCAATGATGGTTTCGATATTTTCAAGTTGTTTAATTCTCTGCTTTGGCGACATCTCTTTCATGTCATAGCCAAAATTCATTTCGAGAAGAAGCCCTATCTGTAAATGCTGTGCTGGCGTTATTGTAGGATCATTTAATTGCTGAAGCAGCTTGCTTTTCACAGATTCTCTTACGTCTTGGTGTTGCTGAGAACTGGGTAAGTCTCTTAAAAAGCTGTAAGAAGACTGAATGATCTCATCGATATTTGTCTTGCTGTGCATTGCCTTTTGGAGGCGCTCTTCATTTGTAATTGCTGTTGGACGGAGTCTGAAGGGATCGCGCAAGCCCTCTGGAGACTCTATAACAGGGTCTTTTTTTAACTTAGCGCGCGCGTTCTGCCACCATTTTGTCCAATCGGCGTCAGGAATTACCAACCCACATAGTTCATCTTTAATCTCAGAAGCACTTTTTGGTCCTAAATCTCGCAACAAAAGCTTCACGATTTCGACTGCATCTTCCTTGGCCTGCTTCTCTAAAAGATCTGGATCTGCAAATCGTCGTGCGTAGAAATGGCTATGAGGAAGTGGGATGAGTGTTTTGAAAGCATTTTCAAAGGTCACATGTTTGCGTCCGGAAACATTTTCGAACTCTATGGTAATTTGTTGTCGTACTTCAGAGATTTCGATAATCTCTCCTGTACCCCAACCTCCTCCATGGAAAACAAAATTGCCTTTTTCAAGGTGTTTTAAAAGGTCATAATTGGATAATGCACCTTGGAAATTCCCTTTAGTACGCAATCCAAGAAATCGAAGTCTGTCATTATATTGAGGCTGGCTGCCATATCTCTCTTGAAGCGTTGTCATGACGAGATCGTATAAAACAGGGCTGTTTGTGGTCTCAAGGTCAATAAGCTGCTTGAGAATCCCATGAGCGGCCTCTTTGTCCTGTATTGTTTTCCATAGAGGCAATGCGGTTTCGACTAATTTGCCAAAAGAAATCGCAAAGTCCGAAGCTTTAATGAGTTGCAGAAGCTGTCGAAATTCTTCAATATCGACTTGATCGCCATGGGAGTACTCTTCCCACAATTGCAAAAACTTTGCAAAATTCCGATTGTTAATCTGAGTCTTAAATTCTTCAAGATAGGTCATGCT
>JABDBC010000122.1 GCA_013288825.1 Chlamydiota bacterium | reverse complement strand
GACAATCCAGCCCTTTCTGGAGCATCTGGAAGTGATCGTGGTGCTGGAGGTGCTGGAGGTGGTTGGGTAGAGCTTCCTCCTCCAACTGGAGCCGAAGTAGAGGTAAAAGCAGAAGCAGAAGTAGGCTATGTAGACTATAATTCTGTTCATGTTCCTCATGTACGCATGACACCAAAAGAATTCGGAGGTATTGCAAAACTTAAGACTGTGAAACCGAACTCAAAAGGAACACCTGTCTTTGAGCGCGAAGGTCTATGCTTAAGTCAGATTCCTGGGGTCTGTACTAAACTATTTGAAGGTTTTAGCGTTCGCAGGAAAACGGATAGTTCTCATAGAAGCTCTTCTTCGTCTTCATCTTCTTTCTCCTCTTCATCCCCAGGATATGCTGACTTAAATATCGAGACTCACGTACAGCGTATTTCAGATGATCCAACGAGTGATCTGCGCATAGGGTTTGAACTAACTGCAAGCCCAATGACTCCAGAGCGCCTAAGTCGTATCAAACATCAACCTGCGGTCCTTTTAGTGCTAGACCATAGCGGAAGTATGAGCGGAGAACCTTTAGAGCAGGCCAAAAAAGGATTAATAGAGGTATTGGATTGTTGTCGAAGAGAAAAGAGTCCAGTTGCCGTAATGGGCTTTTCAACTTTGGCAGGTGTGATATCCCCGATGCGTTGGATTGATACTGACGAAGACTATCAGGCGATGATTAAGGAAATAAAAGGAATGCGCGCAAGCGGCGAGACGAATTCTGTGGGAGTTTTAAACACAGTTTTTTGCGCAGCCTCGGGCTATATGGATCTCATGCGTGCGGAATACGGAGACGCTGCTACTCCTCTTACAGTTGTATTTGCTACCGATGGGAGACCAAGTGGATCTAAGCTTACCCCAGAAAGGCTAATGCACCTTCAAGCTTTACGCGATGCAGCGATGGGTCAAAAAGCTAACGACCTCACGATCTCTTTCATTGGGATTACTGAAGATAAAGGAATCATCGCTGATATGGAAAATTGCGCTTACTTTTTTGGAGGCTTTGCTCACCATGGGGATCATAGCAAAATACCTGAATTGTTAATGCAGCAGCTTAAACGTCTTCCAGAATGCCTTGCAGTAAAAATAAATAGGACGAGCGAACTTGTGATAGGGTCAGCTTCGACTTACAGATTTATAGGGGCATCGGGGTGCATGAATGTGCCTAGCATCGTGCCTGGAGGGAAGAAACTTTATGGAGTAGAACTGGAACCCATCCGTGGAGGTAAAGGACGCTCATTCCAAGTGCGCCTTCGACCAGGTCGAGATATAGTGCCCACAGAGACTTCGCTAAATTTAAGGATGGAATTTGGAGTTGATGATCTCGTTTCTGGAATTTCCCATCATATTATTAAGTATGTTGATATCCCCATTCCTCCTGGACGCGAGGGAAGTGACTATTTCTGGCGCATGGACGAAGTTAATCTCTATAACTCAAAGATGACGAGATTGCTCACACTCAGACCTAACGTAGGGGGGGGTGAAGCTCAATTACTTAGTGAAGTCAGAGGATCGACTGCCTCTTGGGATATGCCAAGACATTTGCTAAATACCGGAATTCAATACTTTCGTGCAGGAGTTTGTGATTTGATCGATGAAGCGACTGCTCCTGAGGGACCCACAGGCTGGGAAGCAAGGGTCAGATCCATTGAAACTAAAATCAAAATGGCTAGCAAGCTTTTCACACCGGAGAGAGATAGAACGGAAGAAAAGGAGAGAAAGGAAGCTATTCCAATAGAAGAAAAGGAAAAAAAGGAGAAATCTTCTTCCAAGTTAGTAACGACGGTAACAACGCGTCATCGTGAAAAATATACTAGAAGAGCAAATCGTATTTTATTAGATACAGTTCTTGCTGGTACTGGAGGGGCATTTCGAACATCTGACCACAAATTGGGACAAATCATTGTTGAATACATTCCTGTAGATCTAGCCGACCCTAATATGTCACGATATATTGCGGTCTGTTCGGCCTGGCAGAAAGTACAGCGTCAGATATCTCTCAAACATATGGAGGCAGACCCAGGATCAGCCTCGACTTCGGTTGTGAATATACATAAAGCAAGGACATTCTTTGCAAGTGTAGGCTTAGATACATATGCAACTCGTGACGGAGTGAATGCGATGTTTGTAAGAGCTTTAGAAAATATGTATAAAGAGTTTAAAACTAGGAATGCTGTACAAGTACAACTGGCCAAACGAGCGGAAGTTTCTAAACAAGTTCCTCACCGTTTAAACGGGACAGTCAGAACCTCCACCACATTTCCTAGTATGGTGGTAGTATTCGCTGGCTTTGATAGCAGAACCCCTATCAGTGGTGTATTTGATTTTGATCCTAAAGGAGAAACGTTATGCTTGAATGAACCTCTATCAGCAACGCGATTTAAGCATATTTTTAGACCAGACGAAAGACTTGATTTGCGCTCTCTCGCATTACATGAGAGAATGCGTAAATACAGGGACGATCTTTTAACATTAAGAAGGACTATGATTCGCCTTGGTGTGTACCGGGATCCAGAACTCGAGTTAGAATTAAAAAGAGAAACTGAATCGGTATCATCGTCAAGTTCTGCTTCAGGTTCTGCAGTAGAAAGCTCAAAGCCTGCGGCACCGCTTGGCACCTTTGCACACGTTGATGGGACATTTGGAACTTTTGCATTGTCCTATAACTGGGATGGACGTCCGGTATCAATCTATGTGACAAAACCTTATAGTGAAAAGCCTGACGACACCAACATCCAAATTGACATCAATCAACCTGTTCTCCCTGATCAACCAGGGATACACTGGAGGGATCATTTCCCAACAACAACAGAAAGGGCTAAAGATTCTTGGGAAGAGGTGTGCATTCCTTTCACATGCCCTTGGGAACAATTAGGCAATGAAATGGAAAGAATTCACAAAACTATGAAGGATAAATATAATGAATTCCTTACTTCAGATTCGACAAAGTATGTCTCAGGATGTGGAACTGCTGATGAAGTAGCAGGGGTTTTTAAAGAAAGAACGGATTTACGCGAAACAGGTTTTTTCCATAGAGGAATGCCGAGTTCTCACTTAGATTTTACAGACATTTCCTTTTCCTTCCTTGATGGCAAAGGGGAAATTCATACAATCCGTTGGACTCTTCGGCATATAGAAGTTTCCGAAAAAGTTCGCTACACCACTTATTTTAATGATTGTAATGTGTTCTTATCACTCCACCCAGACGACGTAGGCAAATGGGACCTGTTTTTTTCAGGGACTCGCCCTTATCCTGTGAATGATATCATAAAAAAAATGCAAGCGTTTAGATCGAAAATATGTGATCAAGATGTAATGGATAAATTAAGAGCCGTAGTAGCTGCAAAACGGGCTGCTAGAGCTGACGCAGGCATTGAGAAAGCTGGTACTTTTACATTGCTAGCTAGGCAGGGCTATGGCGACAAATTGACACGTCATCGTGAGAATAATGGAGGAAATTCTGATGATGAAGGCGATTAGCAATCAAGAGACGCCCTAGCAAGAAATTAAACGCAAAGGACTGGTTTTACCACAGAGATCACAGAGAGAAGAGAAGGAGGGAAAGAAAAAGTTCCAAGCAATTCAACGCAAAGGCGCATTATGTTGAATTCGGCATAATGCGCCTTTGCGTTGAATTGCTTGGAACTTTTTCTTTCCCTCCTTCTCTTCTCTCTGTGATCTCTGT
>JABDBC010000121.1 GCA_013288825.1 Chlamydiota bacterium | reverse complement strand
GTGTACTATGATCCCTGCTGCGAATCACAAGTCTACTACTACCCTTGTGAAACGAATGAATGCTGCGATCGTTTCTGGGTCGATGCTGAATATTTGTATTGGAAAATCAAAGATTGTCCCGAACCAACTCCTTTAGTCTTTGAAGGATCAAAAGTCTTAAAATCGGACTCTGACGTTATATTGGGCGGGAAACATATTCACACTGATTGGCGATCAGGTGGCAAGTTTGCAGTTGGATATTGGTTCGATGATGATAAGTGTTGGGGTGGAGAGCTAAATTACTTTTTCCTGCCAAACAAATCGAAGCGAAACACTGTGAGTTCCGACTTAACAACCGGTTCACCTCATTTAAGAATCCCCTACTTTGATGTCGTTTCAGGTAAAGAAACATCTACAGATCTTTCTGACCCTGGCTCGTTCTCAGGTACAGCAAGTCTTAAATTAAGAAATAGGATGCAAGGAGCTGAATTAAACATAGTGAAAAAACTATCGGGCTTCAGTGGAATCAGCGTAACGGCCTTAGGAGGGTTCCGCTACTGGAACTTTAACGAACACTTATCTTTTACAACAAGCAGTCCCTTTATTAATCCTCCAATCGACACTTTTGTGACGAAAGATCGTTTTAGTACAGAGAATAACTTTTACGGCGGTCAGATCGGAGTGTTACTGGCATACAACTGGTGTAACTTTTACCTGACAGCAAAAGGTAAAGTCGCTTTGGGAGGCATGTATGAAAGACTCAAGATTGATGGTTCCCTAGCAACCAACGATCTTGACAATTTTGGAGATGTTCAGACATTTCCAGGAGGCTATTTTGCACTTCCAACTAGTATTGGAAAGCATAAAAAAACAAGGTTCTCTGTCATCCCTGAAGTTAATGTAAGCCTTGGCTATAAGCTGTTTGATTGTGCATGGCTTGAAGTTGGATACACCTTCCTTTATGTTAGCAAGGTGCTTCGTGTAGGTAAGCAAATTGATCCTAATTTGAACACTTCTCAATCAACGACCTACACAAACAACGCAACACCAAAACTTAAAGGCCAAGCAAGCCCCAGAGCATTGCACAAAACCGAAGGCCTTTGGGCTCAAGGTCTGAATGTCGGGGTTGTAGTCCAATTCTAGAAAAGCAAAAGTTTTTAAGGGACGTAATGGACAAGGGACATAAAGGACAAAGGACCTTAGGGACGAAAACGGCAAATCGCAGTCCCTTATGTCCTTTGTCCTTTAGGTCCCTTATGTCCTTTATGTCCCTTGTCCATTACGTCCCTTGTCCTTTTCATGTAACAACCTCAGGGACAGTAACGCAGATTGGTCTCCACCCCAACACTAATTGAAAGCTGGCCATCTTGCATGCTTAACATAACTGATAAATTCCCTTCTGCGAATTCTTTAAAAGGCTTCCAGTCGTTAAGATTTGTACTAAATAGCAACTCTTCTTCTGCATGGCGAACATAAAGCGTTTGCATAATGACCAATTGTCCTAAATTTTCTTCATTTGTCGATAAATTTACCAAATTCCCTTGTAATAAAAAACTGATTGGCAAGGTCGTCTCAGCAGGGAATTCAACTGCCACTTCGGGTCGCTTTCCCTGCATAATTTCATTCAAATCATCGTCTGATAAATCCAAAATATTAATTACCGTTAAATTTTGAGAAGCTTCTTCGTAAAGTTCTAAAGTAATGGGAAAACTAAAGGATGCTGCAAAAGTCGACACACAAGCAGCTGTTAAGGCAAGTGCTATAAACGCGATTTTTTTCATATATTTCTCCTTACTAGGTTTGTAGTATTTAAAGTTAAAAAAATTCACAAGTTCATGAGTTTAAAATGTCCAAAACCTCTTTTTTAAATGCCTATATTGCGAGAAAGTTGATAGCTTATGAGTTGTAGCGGTTCGGTTTTTTTATATGCTTCCTCCTCATGTGAGACTTTTAAAAGCTTCTTTCCTCCATCTATGTGGGCTAGTTTGGCAATCAATTCTAGAATCTCTTTTTCTGAATCTGAAAAGACGCTCAGATTGGGTTTCTCAGCACTTTTCAAAACGTGATGGCCTCCGGGAATTAAAACCTTTCTAGCAAGGAATAATTGATATAGATTCTGATATTGATCAGGGCACGGACCATAATCTAAATGGACATACCTAGCCCCTGTAATGCTCATTCCATAGAGTTGAAAATGTTTAAAATCAGCATAGAACAATGCCTTATTTAAAAATAAGGGGCTTTTTGCAAATCCAATCAAGTAACAGACTGCTTGTTTGAACAACTCCAAACAGAAAGACCTGTTGCCACTATAAATATCTGGATGATGGCTTTTCCAGTGTACTTCCAGGGCATTAAGTTCGGCATAGGCTTCGTCGCATTTCAAACGGATATGATCATCTTGAACGACATCTTGAACATAATATGTCTCCCAACGCTTGATACTTGCTTCCCCCACCTTTAAGTAATTTGCAAATGCCATTTGTGACATTCCAAGCATGGTGCGATATTTAATAATTTCTTCAGAAGTTAATAGATTATGGAATTTTCGATATCTATCGGCAGCAGATCTTCGAAGCACATTCATTTGTTCGCCATCCATCAGGGTGGCTTGGCATTTCGTGCAAACGAATGAAGGCACGACCACTTCCACCTCTTCTCCTTTTATTTCAGGATTAAAGCGGATGTTTTTCACCTCAAACTTTTCACAATCACAATTTAGGCATTTCATTAAATATCTCCTTCTTGCTCGGTAGAACGGCTTTGGTGCAAAGAAACGTAATAGTACCGTTCGTTCTTTAAAGCAAATTTAATATACATCTTTTTTGCAAGTTTAGGACTTAACCAACAGAATGCCAGTAATTCGATCCCTTCTATTGTCTTCTCATAAGATTTTTGTGGAGGCCTTGAGCCGTTGTAATCTTTTGGTAAAATCTCCTCAAGCAATTCCCTTATCAAGGCCCAAACTTCATTCGAATCACTCATCTCCAGCTGGTATAATTCACCTACAGCCTTTGATAAATTAGCAAATAGTCCACTGGATTCTTCAGATAGACTTTTGCCTCGTCTAATCGCTTGAATAACTCTTTATCAGAAGGGCGCTTGTTGTGCATATGTGTCTCTTCGTATAATATTATAGCATCATATGATACCGAACACAAGAATTATCCCATTCCCATACTCGGAATATAAGATATCAGTTCCGGCCTTTCTTAATAGCTTCTTGAATATATTTACAGGGAATTCTTTCTTCCATTTAAAAGGAATGGGTTTGTTTAAGGGGGCGATCTTTAGTTTATAGTCTTTTATGTATTCAACTTCTCTAAAGGAATATTCGATACATGCAACACATTGTTTGGTCCACCCATTTCCCACGTCTTACAACTTGATAAGTATTATGACACTCCCGACCGACAACTTAAAAAACAAGACCTCGTAATACGAATACGTTCTCATGGTGAAAAAAAAACAATTGCTCTTAAGAGTCCCAAAGTCGACCTCCCGAATGGCATGACAAATCGAATCGAATTAGAATTTTTGGCTGCTGAAGGAGAAAAAGTCCATGAACAGCTGCTGAGCCAGGGACTAAATCCCCACGAAGCCGCTGAAAAAGAGCGCTGGACCTTTATTTATGAGGACTGCGAAATTGCACTTGATAGACTCCCATTCATTGGTTCCTTTATTGAAATTGAAGGTCCATCGGAACAAGCAATTCAGAAGATCTTTCATTTGCTAAAACTATCTTCCGATCAAGTAGTTCGTAAGAACTATGGAGAACTTATGATTGAAAAATTTCGCAAACTGCAGCTACCTATAGCTAGTATCTGCGCTACTTTCGCTGAAGAGATGAAAATCTGTTCTAGAAAGTA
>JABDBC010000120.1 GCA_013288825.1 Chlamydiota bacterium | reverse complement strand
AGTTGTTCAGCGCAGGTATGAAGCACTGCGCCTTCATATTGTTGAAAAAATACCTCTTAAAATAGCCTCTGAAAGACTAAAAATTAGTTTTTCATACTTATTAGCAGAAAAAGCAAAGGCCTCAAAACTCATTCAAGAAGGTATTGATCCCTTTTTCCTTGAAAAGAAACCAGGCCCTAAAACCAAACATAAGGCAGATCCTGTTAAGGAAAAAGTTATTGCTTTGAGAAAACTTAATTACTCCATTCTAGATATTAAGGCTTCTTTAGAGGCCTGTGGGTTAAAAATTTCTCATGATACTATTAATGAGATTCTTAAGAGAGAGGGTTTTTCAAGGCTTAATCGACGAACGTATATCGAAAAAAATCATCTCGTTCTTCCAAAACAAATACAATCTCCCCGTTCGTCAGAACTGACTTTTGAAAAAGTAGAATTTTCTACAGGTCGCTCTGGAGGCATATTGGCGTTTCTGCCTTTGATTGAAAGTCTAGGAATTATTCCAGCAATTCGAAAGGCAGGGTATCCATCAACGAGTGAAATTTCAGCGGAATCGTATGTACTATCCTTTCTTGCGCTAAAATTGATCGATACTAAAAAGCTTTCTCACGATGAGAATTGGTCTCTTGATAGAGTTTTAGGGCTTTTTTCAGGATCAAATGTTCTCCCAAAAAACGCGTCTCTGTCTTCATATTCTTATAGAGCATCAAGAGAATGTAATCGCAAGTTTCTGATTGAACTGAATCGAATCTTCAATACTGCTGAAAGCGACTCTTGCGAATTCAATCTTGATTTTAAGACAATCCCTCATTGGGGAGACGAAAGTGTTTTAGAAAGAAATTATTCGACAAGTCGCGGTAAGGCGGTCAAAAGTGTATTAGCCTTAATTGTTCAAAATATTACAAGCGATAACATTGCCTACACTAACGCTGAAATCACTCACGACGGTGAAAAGGATTGTGTATTAGAGTTTGTAGATTTTTGGAAAGACAGCACAGGTACATCTCCCAAGATGTTAATTTTTGATTCGCAATGCACAATATATGAAAATCTAAACAAGCTTAATAAGGATGACATTAAATTTCTTACGTTGCGGCGGCGGAATAAGAAAATGTTGGAGCATGTAAAACAATTGCCTAAAGAAGCTTGGAAAATCGTTGAAGTACAAGCTGGGAAAAGAAAATCTCGCAAAGTAAAAGTCTATGATGAAATTATAAGTCTATCTAAATACGAAAACCCCATTCGCCAGATAATTATCATTGACCATAGTAAAGAAGCTGTATTCATGTTAACAAATGACTTGGAGACAGCTGCCTCAGTTCTAATAAGGAAATATGGTCGCAGATGGCTTGTTGAGCAAGAAATTGCCGAACAAATTTCTTTTTTCCATCTGAACCAACTTTCTTCTTCTGTTGTAGTGAAAGTAGATTTTGATTTAACCTTAACTGTATTGGCGCATAATCTATACAGATCTTTGGAGTCAAAGATTGATCGACATGAGAAAAGTACTGTAGCTACGTTGCACAGACGATTCATAGAGGGAAGAGCTTTAGTTGAGATGAAGGGTAAAGAAGTTTTGGTCACATTGAGCAAAAGAGCCCATTCCCCATTACTTTTTGAAGCACCTTGGATGAAAAAGGTCACAAAGTTGTCTTGGCATGGGTTTAAGATATCTTTTAAAATTGGAACCTCTTCATGATATTATGCAAAGCTCACTAGAAAAAATCTGAATGAAAATCCGTGCCAGGCTGAGCGCTGCCCCGGAGGGGCGAGCGAAGCCTGGGTTTGGCACCATCCCACACATCCCGCCCCGGAGGGGCGGTACAAGCCAATAATAGAGGTTTGCACATGGCCCGGGTCGTGTGCAACATCCTTTATGTGGCTATGCAATGCAACGCTCTTTCTGTGTGCAGACTCTATTATTGGCTTGTGCCGCCCCTCCGGGGCACAGCTCAGCCTGGCTTGAGTTTACAAGTTATCAAAAACACAAAAATATTCCAGTTCCTATCTATTTGATGATTAGTTGTTTATGACTATTTTTTTTGCATTTTCATGTATTACCCTACTTTTTTATTATTATTTTACGAATGAAACTGGATTAGAAGGAACACGATAGTATAAGCAGGATGCATGAAATCATACACGCCTCAGTAGTGCAAAAAGGGCTTGATATGAGTTTAATAGAAATGGTAGACGAGCTAAACGAAATTCGAGAGGTTGCCCTTATTTATCATAACAAAAGAAACAAATCAGATAAAAATCAGGTTGTACTATCAAGATTGAACCCAAGACAAAAACGTCTTTCGGAGATCCTAGAAATTCCAGCCGTACTTTCTAAGGGGTAATACGCCTTTTCTCTATGATTTTAAGCGTTAACTTGTAAACTCAAGCTGGGCTGTGAAATGCCTGCCCTTCGGGCCTTAACGCAGGTCACTTCCGCAGTTACCCCTAGAAGATTCTGCCTCAGATGATGGTTGTGGGTAATGGGCAAAACCCAGGCTGAGGATGCCCTGTAAGGGCGGCACTTCGCCCACAATTGCTGGCATTCCTTCTCGAGATAGTGATTATCTGTATAAAATAAGCCATTGTTGCTTTATTCTATTTACATGAAAACTTTACTGCCAAAAAATTCGGATGGATGCCCCTACCTTTTACTTGCGCCCATGGAAGGGGTGGGCGATCGCAATTTTCGCCGCGCCATGGCCTCTGTCGGAGGCTTTGACGAAGCTGTCACAGAATTCCTTCGAGTGCCCTCAAATGCCCATGTCGTCAGCCTAGCAAAACACTACGATCCTTATGAAATTGCCCCCTTCCCTCTTGCAGCGCAATTAATGGGTTCAGACATTGAATTAATGGCTGCTATGGCGCGTGAAATTGAAAAAAAACATGCCCCACGCATTGACTTGAATTGCGGTTGCCCTTCTAACACCGTCACAGGGAGGGGAGCAGGCTCAAGCTTACTAAAAGATCCCAATTTGTTACATCAGGTCGCCAAAGCATTGGTAAAGGCTGTTTCTATTCCTGTGAGCGTCAAATTACGTTCAGGTTTTGATGACACGTCTTTATTCAAAGAAAACCTCCTGGCTGCTCAAGAGAGTGGCGCAAGCTTTATTACGCTTCATCCTCGCACTAAAGCTGATGGATATGGTCCGCCGGCAAAATGGGAGTTGATTGCTGAGGCAAAAGCACTATTGCGCATTCCAGTTGTAGGCAATGGGGATATCTTGAACGTGAGTGATGCATTAAAAATGCTCCAGACAACCTCTTGCGATGCCTTAATGATTGGCAGAGGTAGTGTCATAAATCCCTTTATTTTTCATCAAATCCGAGCTCATTTTTCCGGAAGGCCGTTTAAGCCCAAATGGAGCGATCTTTTAGGCTACTTCGATGCATACATCAAGGACATTCCTGAGATTATTCCAGAAAGGACGCGCGTTAATAAGATGAAGCAGTTGATGGGCTTTCTATTTAAGGGCAATGAACATTTGCTAGCTTTGCGTCAAACAATGCTCACAACGACTTATCAGGATCTTGGCGCATTTATGGACACAGCCATGCCTTTGCTTGAAAAAGGATGGAAAGCTGTGTTATAATAATTCATACTGTTACAACAGCCAAGAAATGCTATTAAAAAAGTGGGTTCTCATGACCACCAATAAAGAAATCGAAAAGGAACTAAAAGTCGCTCTCGCAGAAATCGGCAAAATAGATCCGTGGTTTGATAGGAGTTTTAATGCGTGGATATTTGAGCACGCAGCATATCCAGTTGGATGCGACGGTTCTACTAAAAAGGAGGTGGTTGAAAAATATCCACTATATCTTAGAGACTTCATTGAGGAAAGGCTTAATGATAATTTAGCTCCTTAAACATTGGCTATTGGTTTAACTCCGTCCAAAAGATAACTTTAATGATTTATAATTCCCTTTGCGTCTCTCC
>JABDBC010000119.1 GCA_013288825.1 Chlamydiota bacterium | reverse complement strand
TGTCCCGACATATCATCACCCATGTCCAAGACTCCATCCAACATGCCCAAATCACCCAAATCCTACACGAAGCACTCTCCGCTGAATCCAAAGAGAAATTCCTCTCCATCACAATCAAAAAACACAACGGCAAAACAGGCTACGAAATCAATGGACGCTTTGTCGCTGTTACCCAAACAACCCTTGACTTGGACCCAATAGCAATTCATCCAGACCTAATCTCTATACAACCCATTCGCCAGCTCGCAGCAAGAGTCCTCCCCAAAAAAGAAAAATTCTCTACGCACTTCTCCAACATATTCATCCGATGGCCGCTATATATTCCTGGAATCAATCTACTTTGGGCTCTCATTATAGCACCTATCATTGCCCTGTATCGCACTGTGAAACACCAATCAAAAATCATCGAACGTGAAAACAGCATCGATTTCAATCGTTGGAAGCAAAGCCATTCCCAATCGATGGAAGGGATCACTGCTGCCATGGAAGAGTGCATCCAATTACTCACTCAAAGCGAAAGAAATGGCGAACCGCGATCACCCAAGGAACAAGAACTTCTAGAACAATTAAGCGCCGGACATTCTACCATAAAAGAGGTCGCAGAGTGTTTCCAAACGGGTAATTTAGGTAGATTGGAAAACTTGTCCAAAACATTTGCACACAAGATTATAAAAACCCTACCCGAAAAATTTGATGCCTCAGTGCCAGTGATGGTAATTCCCTCAGGCTATTATAGAGACAATCAGTTTTACCCCATGTTGCTGTCGTTCTTTCGGAATTCCGATGGAGAGCTTTGTATGGAAAAGCTTTCGAGTGATCCGGAAGCGCAGGAAAACCGAGTTGTTGGGGAAAGGGTCTTCTATAAATTCTTCCAGAAAGGAAAGCATCATACAGAGCTTGATAAATTGATGATGCAACAATCTCCCGCTGCGGCAAAAGAATTAAGCTCTGGCCAAAAAGGGAAATTGAAATCTATTGAAATGATTCAAAGATTTGACAGAAATGAGGTGCCGAAAGCCCTAAAAGGTCTGATCGGTGAAAAAGATGAAACCCAAGCTGATCTTTTTGATAGTGTCATCGCCCATTGTGGAGGCGTTCTACAGGTTGAGGCAACAAAAACTGACTCCTCTAAGTCCACACTGCGTCCTAAACAAGATCCTTGGGACTTTGTACAATTCTTGATTGGACGTGATCACGCTGATGTTCCTCTCGCTCAGAAGATGGTTCTTTCCCTAGAAGTCATGTCGCTTCATCTCGATACTTTCCTTCGCAAAATTGACAAAATGTCAGCTGCAGAGAAGCGAGAGTGCCTTCCACTTATCCACGCAGAGCTTCAGAAGTTTAAAAAAATTGTTACTAAAGTATTTGGCTCTGAGGATAGCTTCAAGCTGTTGGCTGCACGGGATAAACACTTCACACTCATCAATCAAAAGATGGAGCGGATCGAGCGCTACATCCAGGAACATCAAGATAAGCATGCTTCAGGACAAGTCGCAGCCTTGCAAAAAGATCTCGAAAGATCCGCATCGAGTGGAGCAGAAATTACAGTGGTTAGGCCTCCAAACAGTGAAGAAGCCTCTAAAGCCGCTCGGAACATTGAACCCGATTTCATGTACAAACAAACCGCAGTATTCGATGGCTTGGCAAAAGCTTTTCAGGACGCCACGCAAAGGGAATCGGATCTCAAAGATCCAGAAAATGCAAAAAAGCGACGTAAAGAGGCTGTAGAGGCAGCCCAAACACATTTTGAGACCCTTGCCGATGGAGCTAATGAGTTGCTCAACCGCGATGACTTGCATCAGGCGCAGGCAATGGCCTCACGAATTTTGGATCTACTTCCCATCCCTTCCCCCACAATCACCGAAGAGAACTTTTGGGACATTAATCTTGCCGACAGTGCCGCTACACGTGATTTCCTGGACAAGTGGGGAGAAAGAATCACAAGAGTCACGCAATATTTATGGGAAGCCAAGGTAAAGATTCGGGAAAGGTTTGTATGGCCGCAACACCGCGTAGACCTTTTTAAAGGCAGAGCAATACTCACAAAGATTGGTTTTAGAAAAGCCGATTTTGTCAAAGCTACCATTAAAGAAAAAATCTCAGAATTAAAAAAATCAGATCCAACCATTTCTGATGATTTACTGCAAAAAATACTCCAAGAAGGGATTGACTTTGGTCCAGACCGAGGAGGAGGAGGGTATTATTCTAGTGAAACCGAACAAAAAAGAATTGACGAAAAAAGAATTGAGGAAAAAAAACTTAAGAAAGAGAAACTTGAGATCTTTATGAAACTCAAGATCTCTTATGAAGATGCTTTAGATTACGCTTTCGATCCACAACTTACCGATTTCGGACAGATCGAAAAAAACTTGCATCATATTCGTTACTTGCCCTCTGTAGAACCCGAAATTCAGGCACAAATAGGGCAACTTCAAGCTTACTTTGAATCGGTCAAGCCAAGTTACTCGAATCCAATCATCCTTGAACAAGATAGGGAAGGGAACTATCTTAAGAAATTAGACAAGATTAGATTTAGTTATGGAGGTGAAACATATAAAAATCCTGGCCATCGAAATGAAATGAGAATTTATGATAACGCATTAGACCAGCATTATTTTCCTCAAATAAGGCGAGATTATCAGCCTGAGTCACCCTCAACTTCTGTCGTTCAGCCAAAAATTCCAACAACAGTGATCGATATTCGGCGCCATGGCGTAATGTCCCAGATGTTTCTACAAAATAGACCGACTTTGCTCAGACAAATGTCGATGTCCCTGCTTAAGGCCGCTCCTGTATGGTTTGGGTATCTAGAAAGGGTATTCGAGATCAATATGAAAAGCGACATGCCCGAAACTGTGTTTACCGAAGAACTCGATGTTGAAGCCCAGGAAATACTCAGAAAAATGGGGCGACTCGACATAAGAGCGATTATAAGAATAGTAGGAGTGCAAAGTCAAGGATTCGCCACTCCCATGTCGCATATCAACATTTTCTCAACGACACCTGTGGAAGACCCTTTAGCAAAAGAAGGCCTCTCATATCGAAGAGATATTACTGCTTCCTTGCCCATAAATAGTGACAAAACGAAGACCCTCGACGAATACTGTCGACCTGTCATAGGTCAGGTATCCCCTGAATTTGTTCATACGACAGTCGCCCCTGCATTTAGGGATCCCGATTACAATCAAGAGCCCTCTCAACGTAACGAAGTCAGTATTTTACGCACTAGCATGGACAATGAAAAACGGCCGTTTGGTGATACATACTCCCTCTCCACTTTGCATGTAAATACTGGCAAAAATGCACATACTGAAGAATTAACTCGCAAGAGCGGAGGCGGAAGGGTTGTTACAACTACATGGTCTTCTACAACGACAACTTACAATTCGCCCTTCCGATCATTTGCTTCTGTTCTCGAAGCCTTGGATCTGTTGTGTCAACGGACAGATTTTATTGAAGATGATGAATATCAACGCGCCTTCATGATGGCCCTTTTTAGGACATTAGATATTCAAGAGCAATTACAGGAAAATCCCAAATTTTTCATAGCTCGCGCTAGAATCATTAAGGAAAGGATCGAAACCGCTCTTGCAGCAAATAATTACAAAACAGCGGCCTTTTTGATGCAAGTCGGAGACCGGCTGCAACGCCTTTCACAGCAAGTTCTCAGCACATGTACAAAGGACAAGACCGAGGAAAAAGAAAAAAAAGAGAAGAGTGAAAAAAGCGAGAAAGATGAAAAAGCAAAAATTGACGACACCACGATGCTACAAGAGCTCTATCAACAGCTTGTCAAGGTGATGCCTACATATGAAACCGCTTATATCACTAAGGATGGGCCTGTTGAAGGTTACAGAGTTCTTTTGAAAGCCGTGCAAGATCGCAACAATCCTCAGAAATATCTGATGACCTTTGTTTTAGATTGCTTTTATCAAAGATACCGACATGCTCTTGATAAAATCAATACCATCTCTGTAGAAGAGGTTTCTGAAATCCTGTATGGGTATTCCATTTTACAAAACATCCGCTCCGACGCGGGCCTTCCCCTCCTTCAACGACCTGTCATCGAATGGATGAACTATACATTCCTTCCCTGCTTAGTCAAAAATAGACCTGCAGAAGAGTTGCAGGAGATCCTCAAGACCTATTTTGTCAAATGCACTGATGGTGGGGCCGTTCCTGTAGGTGCCTGGAAGTCTGATGGAGCTTTAAAATATAGCATAAACGGTACTCAGATCGATTTAGGATCGGGGAAAATAAACACAACAAAGGGTTCTGTTGGCCCTGTTGTATTGATCCCGACTGAAATTGCTAAGCATCCCTCATTTGTTCAGCTTTTTGGAAATGCTAAGATCCAAGCAAATTGCTCTTCAGGAGATACCTACGAGGAAAGTGTCTATCAATTCAAAATCCATCGAAAGAGGTATCGAATCATCTCCAATAGCAGGACTGGGATACTGACCATTGATCGAAAAATAAAAAGATCGCTTACAGACCGTGAAAAAATTGATACTGACCGTGCCGGCCCTCCGGGACGGGATGTGTTGGTTGGCGAATACCCAGGCTTCGCTGACCCCT
>JABDBC010000118.1 GCA_013288825.1 Chlamydiota bacterium | reverse complement strand
AGCAATTAAAGAGAACTATATCGTCAGAAGATTTATAAATAAACGGAAATTTTTGGTTGAGAGCGAGACATATACGTTGACAGGGATTATCTAATCGCGTTAAAAGAAAAAAACACGATTTAAAACCCCAATTGTTATGTATTATATTTTTCTACAGCTTATTTTAGGGATTCTTTGTTTCATAGCGCCTCAACAATGCTGTGCAGAAGAATTTGTAGAGCCTAACACAGGCACGCTTGTCATCAGCTACCAAACCGGAATCCACGGAGAACGGTTGGATCGCATCCGCTTCACCCTTTCAAATGGAAAACTTGAACGACAAATGTATCCTAAAAAGAACCGTTATGTCGATGATGTCGCAAAACTCACTCGATTAGTCATCATCGAAGACCTATCACCAGGGCAATATCAGATTGAGTTTATTGTTCCCAATAGCGATGGTCTTTTTGAAGAGGTTCCCCTAAGAACTGTAACGATCGAAAAGGGAAAAACAGAGAAAATTGATCAACTAATCCTAGTTCGATATGCGCGTCTCAAAGCAACCTCGGAAATGCAGGGACAAACTTTTCTTTCCAAAATTTACCCGACAATTACCCTTAAAGATAGCGATGGAAATGAAGTCATGCGTTCTCACAAAGGGAGTTTAACTTCTTCAACGATTCTTCCGGGAGAATACTTAATCGTATTTGAACCTCTGCCAGGCTATCTCGAGCCCTCTCCTCAGCCCATTACATTGATGCCGCGCGAAGAAGCTCCGCACGTCCACGGCATCTACCAGCCCAAAGACCCAAGCTAGTACACTGTAAAGTTATTATTGACCATTTGTGGCGTTTCAAAGCCCCGGGGTTCAATGATCGCAAAAGGGGTAGTATGAGGCAATACAACCCCTTTTGCGATCATTGAACCGCGGGAGCTTTCAAACGCCACAAATGGTCAATAATAACTTTACAGTGTACTAGACAGATGCAACAAGCTAAGAATAGCGACCTCTTAATAGAAAAGTGACAGGATATGTTCTCTTCCACAACTTGATGCAGATGCTTATCTATGTCTGATCTATGGCTTATCTATGTTTGGTCTATGTCTAGTCTATGTTTGCAGCAGTTCGAGGACTTCTTCCCAGGTTAGTTTCGCCATCGCTTCATCATCACCCGTCACAACCTGTGTCACTAGCCCGCTTTTGCGTCTTTGCAACTCGAGGATTTTTTCCTCAACGGTATTCAATGTGATCAGTTTATACGACGATACCGAATTCTTTTGGCCTAATCGATGTACCCGATCTGTCGCTTGATTCTCGACCGCTGGATTCCACCACATGTCGTAATGGATTACCGTATCAGCACCAACGAGGTTTAATCCGGAACCCCCTGCCTTCAATGAAACCAAAAACAGTGGGATATCTTGATCTTCGTTGAATTTCTTCACAATACTCAGCCGGTTTTTGCTGGTTCCATCCAAATACTCAAAGCGGATTCTTTGTTTTTCCAAGTCTTGACGAATGATGTTCAACATGCGGGTGTATTGACTAAAGATTACTGTCTTATGTTTTCCTTCCATCAAAGTCTGCAGTAATTCCATCAACATATCGTACTTCGCTGAATCGCCAGGTTCTGCTGCTTCCTTCGCAAATATCGCAGGATGGCAACAGATTTGTTTCAAACGGGTCAGTATGGCTAAGATATGGATTTGGACTTTATCAAAACCCTCTTTCTTAACAAGTTGTGAAAGCTCTTCCCTCGCAGAGGCTGCGTAGGAGTGATAAAGCTCTTTCTGGACATCTGACAAGTGGCAGTGATAAACAACATGAGAGACAGGAGGCAAATCTTCGATGACATCTTTTTTCATGCGGCGCATGATAAATGGAAATACCTTATTACGAAGTGCTTCAATCCCCTTTCCTTTTTCTGTAGAATTGGGTCGTATATATTTATCCACAAAGCGTTCATAGGTACTTAACAACCCAGGCATTAAGAAGTCGAATAGGCTCCAGAGCTCATCTAAAGAGTTCTCAATTGGCGTACCAGTTAGGATCAATTTATGGATTGCTTGAATCATCTTAACCGATTTTGCGTTGCGTGTCGTGCGGTTTTTAATGTGTTGAGCTTCATCGAGAATGGCATAACCAAACGGAATCGTCTTATAGAATTCAATATCCTTCTGCAATAGACTGTAAGAGGTAATAATGACATTAAAATCCTTGATGGAAGTAAGCAGTTTTTTCCGTTGCGAGGGCGTTCCATCCACAGGCAATATTTTTAAGTTCGGATTGAACTTCACAAACTCTTCTTTCCAGTTGTAAACAAGTGATGTGGGACAAATGATCAATGATATCGCCCCAGGATTCTTCTGCTGGTATTGTGTGATCGAAATGATGGCTTGCAACGTCTTTCCAAGCCCCATGTCATCGGCCAAAATCCCATTAAGATGCATGTTGCGCAATCTTTCTAACCAATGAATCCCCTCTAACTGATAAGTACGCAAAGTGGCCTGAATCTCTGGTGGTATTGGAGATGGATTCAGGAGCTCTTTCCCTAGCATCTGCTGTTGAATTCGCCTCAGTTTCGGAGACATTGAGAATTCAACAGGGATATCTTTGAACTGTTCATCATTTATGCTCGCCAAACTCCACAAAGGACGTTCTTCTTGATGATTCGATAACTCCTTAATCCCAATTTCATCAAAAAGATGGACAATTGGAGCTAGCTTCTCGAGGTCTAAAATCAAAATCTTGTGAGATTTGAGAGTGTCTTCACCTTTCTTCTTCGGACCCTTCTTGCGTACAAGTTCGATAAACGTCCTCTTGGATGCCAGGCAATCCCAAAGTTGATCAATCGTCACGCCGCTTAAATGTCCATCTACTTGCAAGTGGACCTCATATTTATCAATACGGTTGGTTTCTTTAAGTTGCAGTGTGAACCGGGTCTCATCATAGACAAATTGATCCAGAAGATTTTCTGGGCAATTAAATTTGATCCTGTCTTGATATTGTGGAATCATCTCGGTCATGAATTCGATGATCTTCTTGTCATTCTTTACAACGTGAAGGCCCTGAGCTGGATCAAACATGAAGTCTTGGAAGAGCGCTTCTAGAATTTTGTGTTCTTCAGTAAGGTTTCGAGCCAGAATTCCCTGTTTGGTCACAAAAGGGGTAATATCTTCGATAAGTAGCTTCGAATGGATTGCAGGCACTCGAATCTTGTCGTAGATGAACTGCAATTCAGCTTCAAGCTCTCCATCGAGATAATTAATGGTGCATTCAGCCTTCAGTTGTCCAGTAAATGGAAGAGTTACAAACTGTTCGATCTGTTCTCGGTTGATGACTCGAGCAAACCGCATGAGCTCCAACAAAGAATTTTCCATAAACGTGCCGAAAAGGGGCTGAGGAATGGTAATGTCTCGAAGGCTGCAAAGATTGCGCAGGTGCTTGCGGCGGATGTCGGGAGCAAAGCCATAATATGTTTCTTGGTAGAGCATGCCTGGAATGGCGCATTCAAAGAGGCGTGCATCTTCAAGTTGGATCGTCTCTTTCGGATTAAGGTAAATACTTGGCTTAAGCAAAAGTTTGGGCGCAGGAGCTTCAAGGTATTCTAAACCAACTTGTACGAGGGCAGGGGAGGGAGAGAAGTGGAGAGGCTGCTCTAATGAACCGCAGTAGAGACCCGCGAGAATAGGAGTTTCCGCTTCAAGACTTACTTCACCCATCGAGGAATTAAAATTGACCATTGCCATCTCATAAGCTTTTGCCAAAATGTTCCCGAGAGCCTCATGATCAATTAAGGCAATGCGCAGCAACCGTTCTTCTTTAATTTCAGGGAATCGAGCTACATTCAAGAGCATCTGCAAAAGATGAGACTTATCATTTCCAAAAGAATTCAATGAGAACAAATACCTCTTCCCACCTATGTAAAGGGGTTCGTTATAGCGTACAGCATTTAAGAACTCGCGAATCACGGGAATGTAGAGCGGCTTTGAACGATAAGGAAGACGCAATGCAAGTTGTAATTCAATAAGTTGAGGCATCTCTTGAGCAACGACAGGAGGTATTGAAAAAATGATCGCGAGTTCCCCTTGATCCAATGCGATGGTTTCTTCTGGGACGAAAAAGGGAGATTGACCAAGAATGTGGGATGAGCCTACATACTCTTGCAGAAGTTCTTTTTGATTTTTTTTCCCTTGCCGAATGGTTTCCTTATTGGCAACTTCTTTCAGAGTTGCCCGCAAACTGGCTTTGCTTGTCGCATCTAAATCGTGTGATTTATCTAAGTCAGTTTCTTTGGAGTATGTCAAAAGGATTTCGTCGAATTTCTCTTCCAAGAAGAATAGAACCGCTGACAAGTGTTGACAATCGTATTTATAAGTGCAGTCGCAGTCAGAATCAATTGTCGTAGATTGGGTTCGATCAATTTCTATATCGCATTGGTAGGTATTGTCGAAATGACCCAACACTCGACAACTCAGCCTAACGCTGGTGGGTTTCAAGTTGACGATTTTGCTTGAGACGACCATCCCCTTCTCATAAAGCGTTCGTCCCTCCTTTATGATATTTGGTGAATAGTCTTGCTTAAGCTTACGGAAATTTATCATGAGTTCTATATCTCACTTAAATAAAAATTAAAGAAAAAAGTGTGAAAAATTTTGGTGGAGATTTCTCCATAAAGTTTATACTTAACGCAACGGTTGTTAAAAATCCAGAATTTTATACCACACTAAAATATTTTTACCATGAGAATTCGACAAAATGCAGACAAGACCATTCAAAAATTATCGCAAG
>JABDBC010000117.1:4001-5075 GCA_013288825.1 Chlamydiota bacterium | reverse complement strand
AAGTATTCTATCTTAGCAAGTTTTTCTGAAATTTCTGGAGGTGGCGGCGGCAAATCAGGGTTGTTTCTAACATCTAAAACCTGCAAACTATCAGGGAATGGCGGAAATGTTTTTAAGGAGCAACCGGTTACGTGAAGCTCCTTTAGTTTATTTAAATTCGTAATTTCCTTTGGAAGAGATCCTATTGGACTACCATAAATTATTAAATGTTGGAGGTTTTTTTGGTTCAAAAAACATCTGGGAAATTCTTTTAAATTAGGATCTGATATTTCGAGGGAAATTAACTTTGGAAAAAAAGGCAATTTTGAAGGTAAAACTGCTGTACTGCGATGGTCTAATACTATATGAGCATCATACTGGCCTTTAGGAAGCGTTTCATGGAGTTGTTTCAATTTTTCAAATGAAGCAGGGAATGGTTCGCCCCTGTCTAAATGTGCCTTTTCTGCGGCCTCTCCTCCAAAAAAATGCCTAGGAAACTTGATGTGCGCTGCGGAAGCGAAAGTAATAAGGGCATTGAATTCTCGTTTTATGGCTTTCTCTAAACTTCCAGCCTCTTTAATCGCATCAGGTGTTATGCCATAGACAGCTTCGAGCCTTCCAAAATCCTTAAAGGTCATTCCCAGTGATTTTAATTTTAACGCAAGAGCCTTTACTGGTGTTCCTGCTTCCTCAAGTTCCTCTTTTGTAAAAGGGAACTTACTGGCCAGCACCCTTGCAAGTTCTCCCTGGTCTTCTTGAGAATCCTCAGATTTTCCTCTCCTACCTGCTTCAAAACTGGCTCTCTCTTGGCCTGTAAGATCGCCAGCTATCATGCCTCTTATTCCAGGCGGTAAAGTTCCAAATTTGAACGAAACAGGAAATTTATCAAATATCTTTTTTCGAATATTATTGACTTCTTTAAATATCTGGCTATCAAATGATAGTCCAGGATCTATTCTATATTTAATTAAATTTTGCAATTCTATCAAATCTTCTTTGATAAATGAGATGTTTGTATTTTTTAATAGTTCCTGAATTTTTTCATTAGCTTTAGAAAGAATAACTACAGCTCGTTCTACATCTGTTTCTCTCTCT
>JABDBC010000117.1:0-3991 GCA_013288825.1 Chlamydiota bacterium | reverse complement strand
CTCATATAGTATTAGACCATCGCAGTACAGCAGTTTTACCTTCAAAATTGCCTTTTTTTCCAAAGTTAATTTCCCTCGAAATATCAGATTTTAAGGATTCTGGATTTAATGAAGCAGACATAACACCTCCTTATTTGCTAATATAATTTCATTATATCATAATTATTTTAATAATACAGTTATAATAAAAATAAGAAGACGTTATTAATAAATGACGTTAATTTATAGAACCTTGGTGGAGGGATGAAATGTCTAAGAAGGAAAAAGAACAGGATTTGCAGGATCGCAAGCGGCAGGATAAGAAATACTTCTGATCCTGTTACTCGGGATTATTGTCGAGCTTGAGCCTGTTTTTGAGGAGCTCGTTCACGACTTGCGGCGAGGCCTTCCCACGCGACAACTTCATCACTTGTCCCACAAGAAATCCAAACGCTTTTTCCCGGCCAGCACGATAATCTGCCACAGACTGCGCATGCTCCTGAACTACTTTGTCGATCAATAATGTGATCTCATTCTGATCATGCACAGGGCTATAGTCAGGATTTTCTGCTATAATTGCCTCACATCCTTTCTCAGGATGCGCCACCATATCGTCTGCCACAGATTTTGCAATTCTTCCGGTAATAACACCTTGATCGATCAGGTTTACTAACTTAGAAATTTCAGTAGCAGGAATCCCACTCGTAAGCATCGTCTTGCCAGTGTCTTTAAATCTCCCCGCAAATTCAACAATTAGCCAATTGCAAACATTTCTAGCATTTTTACAGGTCTTGAGGCACTCCTCAAAATAATCTGCCAATGGCTTGTCGCTGGTGAGAATAAAAGCATGATGTGGAGAAAGCCCCAACTCCCTAACATAGCGCCTTTCACGTTGCAATGGCAATTCGGGCAAGCTCGCCCTTATTTCATCGATATAGGCATCTGTCAAAATAATGGGAACAAGATCTGGCTCGGGAAAATAGCGATAATCGTCAGCATATTCTTTTAACCTCATCAACACGGTCTGTTTTTTGTCGGGATCCCATCGATATGTCGCTTGTCTGATCACCTCGTGTGGAGCCTTTTCAGGATGATTGGTATACTCCTTCACTTGCCTCTTGATTTCAGCTTCTAGAGCCATTTCCAAGTTGCTGAATGAGTTCATGTTTTTAATTTCGATCTTATTGCGGAAGTTCTTTTCTCCATAATGACGAACGGAAATATTCGCATCTACCCGCAAGGACCCCTCTTCCATATTGCAATCTGAGGCATCGACATACTGCAAAATAGCCTTCACAGCCATTGCATAAGCCACAGCCTCTTGTGGACTGCGCATACAGGGCTCTGACACAATCTCTACAAGAGGCACTCCAGCGCGGTTGTAGTCAACGCCAGCAAAGTTCGTAAAATGCTTCAACATCCCCGCGTCATCTTCAAGATGAACGCGATTGACAGCAAATGACATCTCGGCGCCATTCACCTCAGCGATGATTGTGCCTCCGATGATGATTGGCTCTTCGTATTGCGTGATCTGAAAATTCCGAGGACTATCGGGATAAAAATATGACTTGCGATCAAATTTGCTAAATTTCGCTACCCGACCATTGATTGCACAGCCCAATTGCACTGCTTTGCGAACAGCCTCTTTATTTAGCACTGGAAGCGATCCAGGTTGACCTGTACACACTTGGCCGATATTTGTGTTGGGTTCATCGCCAAAACGATTGGGGGCGCCACTAAATAGCTTTGATTTCGTGTTTAACTCAGCATGGACTTCTAGCCCAATGATGGTTTCCCATTTTGCAACGTATTCATTATCCATCTTTCTTTCCTTATTGAGGTAATTACAGAAGTGCCCCTCTTCAGGCCAACGGCCTGATGTATAAAAGCCTAGGGCACCGCCCTAGGTGTGATACAGATATATTTTCAGGCTGAAAGCCTGATGTATAGCCATACGTCAGGCTTTCAGCCTGAAATTTATCTATATCACACCTAGGGCGGTGCCCTAGGCTTTTATACGTCAGGCCGTTGGCCTGAAAAGGGGCATTCATGTACTCTCTATTTGAAGCGTTCGGGAATTGCTGTATGAAAGTTTGTGGCCTTTTCCCATGCATCCGCAGCTTGAAGCACGCGCGTATCCATCTTTTGCGGACCCATAAACTGCAATCCAATCGGCTTCCCATCTGCAGTAAAACCACTTGGTACACTGATTGCTGGCAAACCGGCCAAATTACTTGCAATGGTGTAAATGTCTGCCAGATACATTTGAAGGGGATCTTGAATAGAGCCAATTTCAAATGCTGGAATAGGAGATACCGGCGTCACTACAAGGTCACATTGTTTGAAGGCTTCCTTAAAGCGCTCGATGATCAAAGTCCGTACTTTTTGCCCCTTCTTATAATAGGCGTCCTGATAACCTGCCGACAAAACAAACGTCCCTAAAAGAATGCGTCGCTTCACTTCTTGTCCATAACCCTCTTCTTTCGAGAATTCATATACCTCATCCAATGTTTTAGCTTGAGCTGACCGTTGTCCATAGCGTATTCCATCGAAACGAGCTAAATTTGTCGACGCTTCTGCGGTTGCCAAAATGTAATATACCGCTATGGAATATTTCAAAATACTTAGGTCAACATTGATCAGCTCTGCTCCCAAACTCTTTAGCATCTCCAAAGATTGCTCGAAGTGCTTCTTGGGGGCTTCTGCAAGCTGCTCCAAAAATTGCCAAGGCACTCCAATTTTCATCCCTTTAATGCTCCCTGTCATTTTGTCAAGATAATGGTCTGGTGGAATGTCAATGCTCGTGGAATCATGCTGGCAATGTTGCCCAAGCACTTCCATTATAAGTCCAACGTCGGAGGCTCGTGTAGCCATCGGACCTATTTGATCCAAAGAAGATCCGTATGCCACAAGTCCATAACGCGATATCCTTCCATAAGTCGGTTTATAGCCATAAATGCCGCATAGACCAGCCGGTTGACGTACGGATCCACCAGTATCACTTCCAAGAGCGACGGGGCACATCCTGGCGGCAACGGCAGCGGCAGATCCACCAGAAGAACCACCTGGAGAGCATTTTAGATTCCACGGATTATATGTCATGTGGAATGCAGAATGTTCAGTCGATGAACCCATCGCAAATTCGTCTTGATTTGTTTTGCCGATGATGATGGCATCCTCTGCTTCGAGAAGGCGTACAGCAGTCGAATCGAAAGGAGCGGTATAATTTGTTAAGAATTTGGATCCACAAGTGCTGATGGTGCCTTTTACGTGAATGTTATCTTTCACAGCGATGGGAATCCCAGCGAGCTTACCTAATTTTTGACCCGATTTCTGTTTGGCATCGAGAGCTTTTGCTTTTTCGAGAGCCCGATCGTTAAAGACATTGAGGAATGCCCCCACATCCTGATCGTGAGCTTTAATGCGATTGAGAAACGTTTGGGTAATCTCAGTAGCGGAGCATTCTCCACGAAGAAATTTATCTCTGATTTCGATTGCAGAAAGGGTATGCATAAGGATGATGGGGGGTTAATTATTTTTCAGGATTGGGGGGACACGGATCATCCCACCTGTATGTGAGGGGGCATTTGCCAGAAATAGCTCTCGAGGAAGGATTTCATCTACCACATCATCACGCATGACATTGCAGATCCCTTCGAGGACATGGGAGCAGGGGGCGACATTTTCGGTATTGACTTCGTTGAGTTGTTCAATGTAGTTCAATATTTTTCGGAGGTCCTTTAAAAGGCTTTCTTGCTCATCTTCACTGCATTTGATTCGGCTGAGGCGAGTCAGGTATTGAATCAGTTTTTTGTCTATATCAGCCATGTTTTTCTCCAATTTTTGTGGCCACCATGTTATCCCTTTTCTGCTATAATCTGCAAGAGCAAGACTTAACAATGATAAACAAAAATTAAACGCAAAGGCGCGAAGGTGCAAAGACACAAAGAAGAAAAGGAACAGGATATGTAGGATCAGGCAGGATATGAAGGATGGTGAGTATACTCTTGAT
>JABDBC010000116.1 GCA_013288825.1 Chlamydiota bacterium | reverse complement strand
AAGGATCTCCTTTTGACCTGCATTATTATAACGATATCGGGTGATCTTTTGTTCTGGGGTGCCTTTGGCTTCGGTAAGGCTTAGTAAGTTACCGGTGCTATTGTAGAGCCAATGTGTCACAACTACTCGATCGGGTTGTTGGGGTGTGGTCACAGTTTCTATCCTATATTGACAGTTGCCTATGCCATCATAGAAGAATTCATTTTGTGCCGTGACCTTTCCAAAACTATTTTTCTTAACAATACTGCCCACTTTTCCTAAAACATTAAGGGTGGTAATTGTCTGATTCCCCAAAGGATCGGTTTTTGTTGTTTGCAACACTGTTTGGCCGTATTTATTCCAGTGGTGATAGCGATAAGAAAAACGGGTGACATTGCCATCTGGGTCAACAATTTTTAGAGGTTGTTGGTTGGGATTATATTCCGTATAGGTGACGGCTTCTCCTGCTTGAGAGTACTCTTTTGTATGGCTACAATTGCCATAGATGTTGTACTCATATCGGGTAAGTTGTAGAACATGTCCGTTTGCTTCTTCAATGCGTTCTTCCGTGATACGATTGAGTAAGTCATAGCTATGAACTGTAGCACAGCAGTCTTCTGGAGAGTCATTGCTCCACTCAATAGTTTTGCAAACTCTGCCTAAAGTATCGTATTCATAGTTGACAAGGCTGTTAGTTTTGTGGATTTCAATATTTCTGCCTGCACCATCATACTTGTATGTTGTGATATTGCCCTCAGCATCGGTTGAGGAGGTGATATGAAACCCACTGTATGTGGATTTTGTGCAGCTGAGGAGCTCGTTTTGGGGTGAACAGATGGCCGCTTGCAATAGACGGCCGAGGCAATCATATGTATAAAGAGTAGCGGTTCCATTCTTAGCAATAGCTTTTTTAAGAGTGCCGTCAAGATTGTATTCAAAAGACTCCTGAGATCCATCTGGATATTGAATAGAAGTTGGCTTTCCATGGATGTTATAAGTGGCGTATCGCGTTTCAACTCTTTGGTCTGTATAAGCGATGACGTTGCCAAATATATCGTATTTATTTTCAGTTGCTGTATCGACTAATACGCCCTGTTCACTCGGTATTGGAGGGAAATAGGTGTTGAGGACCCGTCCAAATTCGTCATATCTGAATCGCGTCTCGTTATGAGAGCTATCGACTGTTGCAGTGCAATTGCCTAGATAATCATATTTATGCGCATTTGTAAGCTTCGTGCCGTCGGGATATAATATCTCTTTCCAAACTAATCGATTGGAGCAATCGTAGATGAAAGACTTAGTAAAATCTAAATGGGGACCTTGCTCGAATATGAGATTGTCTTCTGCATCATATTTTCTATGTATGGTTTGACCAAGAGCATTTGTTTCTTTAATGAGGTTGCCATGGGCATCGTATTCCCATGAAAGGGTATAGCAAAAAACGCCGTTGCTATCATAATTATCCTGTTTTAAGGGTCTTCCCTGCATTGAGAAGGCACTATAGCTTCTTGTAAGTAGTCTTTCCTGGCCTGTGTTGAAGTCATAATAATAGTCCTCAACATGTTCGGGAACACCAACAGGAGCGGTTTGGCGTGGATGGATGTATCTGATATGGCGTTCTGTGGCTCCGGTCAAATTGTTTTTGTCAGTGGTTGAGCCGTCGTCTTTGATTTTTTTGATCATGACGTAATTGTGATCATATTCAAAAAATTCTCGAATACGAATGACTCCACAATCGACTGTGAGCTTTGTGGCAACAAGACCTGTTCCAGGCCAATAACCATAAAGAATGCACTTTCCATTACCTTCGGTCTGGGCCAGTAACAGATGCCAATCGTCTTTGGAGTATTCATAATAGGTTGGATAAAATTCCGCGCCATCATCAACAGGAAGTGAGTCGCTGCCTATTTTTATTGGAGAACTTTTTCCAGAAATGTTGCCATACTCTTTTTTAATTAACACATTTCCGAATTCATCATAGTTAAATACAGAGGCTTTAAGAGTTTGCCCTGTGCCATTTTCTAATTTTTTACAAAGCAGGTTTCCTTCATCGCTCCAGACATAGCATTCAGAGCTATATAGATGATGGTTGACGGTTCCTTGATATTTTTCAACAGCAGTCAAACGATGTTCCTTGTTGTATTTGTATTTTGTCTTATGGTTGCAAGCATCATAAACTTCAGTGGATCCATCTAAAATCTCTTCTGGCTCGGGATCATTCTTTTTTGTTTTCGCATCATAGAAAAATCGGTGTGTTATGATTGGAGTGGCATCTGCTCCCACTGGCGCTTTTAGCAGTTTAACGCGGTTTATGCGGAAATCGCTTTTTGATAGGTCTACGATGATGCCGCCAACTTCATTTTCTCTCGCGTTATAGTATTCAATTTCCTGATAGTGTCCAGGTGCATCTGGATTAGATCTGCGTATGATGTGTTCCGATTTCAAATTAGATTTGGCTGTGTATTCATATGATTGTGAGGGGGCATGAGATCTTTGAACACCAACAATTCGATAGCGTGAATCGATATTTCTTCTTTTATCATGTTCGGTTGGTTTAAATTTCTTCAACTGATAGATCACCTGCTGTCCATCGCTTGCTTCGACTTCAACTCTTGGATTGTCCTCGAAGTCATGACGAGGAAGGTCTTTGATTTTTAACCATCCGAATTGGCATGTATCTGTAGTGTTTCCCATCGTTATCTCATCGACAACAGTATCTTTTTTGCGATAGAAATAAGACGTTTTAGGACCATCGATTGTCTTTTCCCACTGTAAGAGATGCGTTTCTGATTTTTTGTTGAACTTAAACTTTCGAAGAGTCCCAGCACCGTTAGTAACTTCTACAAAATCGTTATGTTTGTGATAGCGCAGTTTTGTGTTGATGAGGTTTGTATGTGCGCTGATATGCCCTGCGATGTTAGTGACGCCTTTATTTTTTTTATTGCTAAGAGAAAGGGAAAGAATGTGGCCTTCTCGGTTTTTATAATGAACGCACCGGCCTGAAGTTTCGGTGTACCAGGCTCTATCTTTCTTATTGTTTGCATCTTTTCCGTAAAAATCTATCTGGCTATCATGGTTATGACGCCATCCCATGTAAAGAGAAGTCGTTTCATAGTCAGAACTTGCATAGAATCGTTTAAAAATCAGCGGTTTAGGACCTGCCACAGCCAGATCTACTTCCGATTCGAGATAATCACCAGAAATGGCACTCACACATCCGTTGACGATTGAAGAAATACCCCCATCAATGTTTTCTGTAGGGATTTGTTTAGTGTCCTCATTAGCGACAATTATAGGAAATAGGGGAAGAAAGAAAAGAGAAAAAGATAATAGTGTTTTTAACATGTAGCACCTTGAAGATTGAATGATCATTGTTGTGATATTTGCATTAAAAGAGTGTGATTTAAATTTTTATATTTAAAAAGATGGATTAAATAGAACTATATCTCTAACAGGTTTATAAATAAATGAAATTTTCTGGATTGAAGAAAGAAGAACGATTAAGAGCTATGCTATTATGCGAGAACCGTCCCCCGGCGCACACTTAGGCCTTGCAACAACTCTTGCACGGTCTCGTCTGCGTGCGCGCTTTTGCCTATACATGCTCTTCGCGCATGGGACAGTTCTGCATAACGCCATCTCTTTAACACAGGCCAGTCTATGAAAACAAAAGCCTTTTGATGTGGCCTGTGTTAAAGGCGATGGCGTTATGCGAGAACCGTCCCCGGCGCGCTCTTAGCCCTTGCAACAACACTGGCACAATCTCGTCTGCGCGCGCGCTTTTGCCTGCTGCGCATCCTGTTACTTTTCTGCATATCTTGTGATATATCATGTTGATCCATGTTCAAGACGTTGCATGATGCCGGAGTGGCGTTGTGAGTGCTGCTTAATTGTTTTTTTGATGACTTCTGTTTCGCCCCATATTTCAAGCTGCTTTCGTGCTCGCGTCACAGCTGTATAAAGTACTTCGCGTCCAAACCTCTCAGCTCCTTCACACATCAAAAGCAAGACGTGATCAAATTCGCTTCCTTGGCTCTTGTGGACAGACAAACAATAGGCATATTCATATCTAGGCAGCAATACAGCAGGAACCTGTCTCCCCGCGAAGAGAGCGTAATCGCCTTCCTTTGGCGACAAATCGGTGTCATATGACGATGTGAGCTTCTTTATTAAAATTCCCACATCGCCATTAAAAAGATTCATTCGGTAATCGTTGGCAGCTATCATAATAGGTGCAATAACTCGACTTTGTACAATTTTGATGCCTTGATCGCGTGCGCTTAAAATCGCGCATCAGCGCGATTTTAAGCGCACGCGATCAAGGCATCAAAATTGTACAAAGTCGAGATAATAACAACCTCTTCCATCATTCTCAATTTGTTGTTTTATAACTGCACTTTTAGTATCACAGTTCATTTTTTATTAAAATTGTCGTTAGTTTTCATTGCTTGTCGTATGTCTTTCAAAAGACCTAAATAGTTTTGACATTGCGATTGAATCTCAGCATCTTTTTTATTTGTAGTATTAATATCACTCAAGGCTCTCTCGAGTTTTTCCAAGTCTGGGAGCTCTTTTTGTAAGATTTGCTCACCCTCTGATGCAGAAAGAGCAAGGCCGGCAAGATATCCATCTGTCAGTATTAAATCTTCTATCCAATTTGCCAATTGATTATTTTCAGAAAAACATGGCAACGTGGTATGTGTTAACTTTTGATATAGTTCTTTAAGATGATTTTTTTGATTGTCTTTCATTTAATCCCAATATGTTATGATTTTATTTTCTTCGGTCCAAAATCCCCCAACACGAGAACCATTTTGATTCATTTTAATTGAATAACCTTTTTGTCCATTTTTTAGTAAAATATTTGTTGCATTAGACTTTTGACTCTCAAAAAAGTTTAAAGCATCGTGTGTATATTCCCTAAAACTTCTTCCGTTTCCATGTCTTTGTAAATGATAACGAATTGATTGCATCCGATTGGGAAAGGTTCCTTTATCCCAAGAATTAAATAGTAATCGACTTGTTGAAACTTCTTCTTGTATAACAGATCTTGCTGTAATCTGGGCAGGAACACTAACCGTATTAGGCCTACCATTCAGCAACAAGCTAGCCCTGAAGATCCAACTTGCACTGGAAATAAGCCCCGTTTCTACTCCGGCAACGATCACTGATGGGCCAATTACTACAGCATATTTCAGAGCTACTATAGCAGCTCCTATTGGAACTGCATATTCTCCAACCTGTTCCATCGAATAGGCA
>JABDBC010000115.1 GCA_013288825.1 Chlamydiota bacterium | reverse complement strand
CAAAGGCGCTATAGGCATTAGGTATAGTTACTTGTTTAGCAACGACTGTCCCACCGATATTTTCTATGATCATCTTTAGATGCTCGAGTCCTCGAGCTCCTCCTGTCGAGCCTGGGGAAGCGCTCATAATGACAAATTTCTTTCCTTTGTAGGCATCGCGTGAGGAGCCGGCTGCTTCACTTCTGGATGTCCAGTCGATTACATTCTTAAGTAATCCTGATACAGAGCCGTTATATTCCGGTGAGGCTATCAGAATGAGATTGCTTTGAATCATCAATTGCCTTAACTGCTTTGCCTTTTCTGGCATTCCTTCTTGGGTTTCCTTGTCACCATCGTAGAAAGGAATGGGGTAGTCCTTCAGATCGATGACTGTGACATTGGCTCCCATTTGTCGTGCGATGCCAGCTGCTTCAGCAACCAATTTTTTATTCACAGAACCTTCGCGGGTACTTCCTGCAAAGGCTAATACCTTTGTTTCTGCGGTCAGAGTTGCTGAAAACGCAACACATAAAATCATCACCCATTTCAACATATGGTCTCCGTTATTCAAAAGTTATTGATTATTTCTTGATTAGTTCTCCAATATTCCACTATCAATTTGCCACTGATGTCCATTTTTTTGCAGCAATTGATCTGCAGCAGATGGTCCCCAAGTTCCGGCATCATAATTATGCATTTTTTCCTTGGGCTGTGTCTTCCAATGATCAAGAACGGGGGACAGCAAACGCCATGCTGCCAATTGTTCCTCTGATTGTACATATAGGCTATTATCGCCTCGGATACAATCGTAAAAAAGTTTTTCGTAGGCTTCCGGCGAAGTTTTTCCGAAATATGTGTCTGGTTTATAGCCAAAAACAACAGGCTTTACGACTTTATCAAGCATAGGCACCTTCGATAAGGTTCTAAAAAATACTCCTGGATTGGGCTGAATGCGTATAAATAGGGCATTAGATGCTTGATCGATGGCGGGATTTATATTCTTGAAAGTGATTGCAATTTCTGTGGTCTGCTTGGCAAGTCGTTTTCCTCCACGGATATAAAAGGGGACTCCTGTCCAACGGCAGTTATCGATGTATAGTTTTGCTGCGATAAACGTTTCAGCTAAAGAATTATCAGACACTCCAGGTTCTTGTTTATATCCAGGAACTGCAGATCCCTTTATTTCTCCTGGGCCATATTGTCCACGAATGACATAGTTATCAATTTCTGCTAAAGGAAAGGGTCTGATGGCATTTAAAACTTTTATTTTTTCTTGGTGAATATGGGTTGCAGTTAGCTGGGAAGGGGGCTCCATTGTAACGATTGCAAGGAGTTGCATCAAATGGTTTTGGAAGACATCGCGCAAGGAGCCAGTTTCTTCCCAAAAATGAGCTCTGGAGCCGATTCCAATGTCTTCACTGAGGGTGATTTGAACATTATCGATGTATTGATTATTCCAAAGAGGTTCAAAGAGGGGGTTTTCAAATCTCAATGTGAATAGGTTTTGAACGGCTTCTTTTCCAAGATAGTGATCCATGCGATAGACTTGAGTTTCATTAAGGTAATTTGCAATATCATTTTGCAAGTTAATTGCGGAATCCAAATCAGTACCAAAAGGTTTTTCAACAATGATTCTAGACCATTTTTCATTTGGACCATTGGAATCGTATATGAGTTGATGTTCATGTAGTTTTTTTATGATAGTGCCAAAATGGCTTGGTTGAGTAGCCAAATAGTAAAGTCGATTTCCTTCTGTGCCAAATTCTTGGTCAATTGTTTGAAGGAGTTTTTGTAGGTCGTCGTAACCTTGATCTTGTTCAAAACCGGCTCGATTATAAAATAGTTTGCTTTCAAATTGTTGCCAAAAAGTGCTGTCTACTGGTTTAGTTCTCGAGAATTGATCGACAGCATGGCCCATCAGTTTGCGAAAGCTTTCGTGTGTGTGGTCTCCTCGGGCAAAACCGACGACAGCGATATTTTGGGAGATATTGTTCTCACGAGCCAGATTGTAAATAGCTGGAAGAAGTTTGCGTGAGGTTAAGTCTCCGGTTGCACCAAAAACAACGATGACACAAGGGGGTGTTTGGTTATCTGGGATTGCTGGAAGATGTGCTGGAAAGGCTCCAAGCAAGAGCGAACACATTAATGCTAAATACAAATTTATTTTCAATACGCTCATATTTCCACTCAGTTAGAAGTTAAAATAAAACTAATGTTTTTGTTATTCGTCTTTATTGAATTGGAATAAGCATAAAGTTTACGGACTGTGGATTATTGACACAAGAAGAAATGTTGGGCTTAGGAAGTGTGCAAGAATATATTGAAAAATTTATTCTGTGGCGATACTTTGAGAAATTAAAGTCTAAATGTAACAGTTCAGATACCCCCTTCACTATATGTCAGGCCTTCAGCCTGAGATGTTTATGTGTCAAACCTAGGGCGTTGCCCTAGGCTGTTATATTTCAGGGCGTTGCCCTGAGAACTATGCTCAGGCTGAAAGCCTGATTTATAAAAGCCTAGGGCAACGCCCTAGGTTTGGCACATAACCATCTCAGGCTGAAGGCCTGATATATAGTGAAGTGGTATCTGAACTGTTACGACTAACACGGAGAAAAAATATGTCCAAAGAACTTATGGACAAAGTAGCGATTGTTACAGGCTAAGACAGGGGACTCTAAAAGCAATAGCTAATGAATCCATACAAGAGGTTGTACGTCAACTTCGTGTGCTACTCTTTTCCAATAGGCAGCCTCTTTTTGCATGCTTTCATCACTACTACTCTCACAAAATCTTACCATTTCTTCTACAGCATTGAAATCCCCTTGTGAGGCAGCCTGTTTATACCAGTAATAGGCCGCCTCATCATTTTTGGCTAATTCATAGTGTCTTGCTAAATGCATCTGAGCCCCAAGATGGCCTTTTTTTGCTGCTGGTTCTAATAAGCTTACAATACGAGCATTATGTATGCTTGCTTGATCGGGGTCTGCTGGAGTGGTTTTATTTATTAAATACACACCAACACTATATTGTGCGTCTATATTTCCTGTTGCTACTGCCTGTTTGAAGTACTTTTCTGCTAATACATAATGTTTCAGTCTAACAGCATCGCCGAGTGCATCATTTTGATAATATACATTCTGTTGATATACATCTCCAAGCCAAATATTGGCCTCTCCAAGAGCCATTAAAGTTGATGCATCTGTTGCGCCTTCTTTCTCTTTTATAAATGCTTCAAGGGTTCTTTGAATCCTTGTGAGGCCATACTTTTCGTAACATAGTCTCTTAGCATTATAAGATAGTCTATAATAAGATTGTCTATCAATGTGGGTCATATTCTTACGTACGCAAAGTGACTTTAAAATTACATCAATAGTCTCTCTATCTAATTTAGTATCTTTTATACGACTATAAGCAGCCCTGTAGATGGAGTCTGGATCGTTCTGAGCTGCGCCCATTCTATAGTATTTCAAAGCATATCTATTCGACCAGCATTTGCTGCCACGATCCTTGATTGCAAAAAGATTTCCTTGTTCCATTGCTTCTTCTAATATATCCGCGCCTTTATGTTGGTCTTCTGGACAGCCAATACCTCTGCGAAGATACTTTCCCAAAACTACCTTTGCAGCTGCATCCCCTTGATTTGCAGCCCGCTCGGCGTATTCATATGCCGCTCTTCCTAAACGCGATTTTGCTTTGACATCCATTTCATTTTCAAGTCGTGTGGCATAATCTTTGGACATTTGCTCTGCGCCTTCTCCCTGTCCATACCCGTTTGCATAAAAGCGCGATACATGATACTGAGCTGTCGAATCCCCAGCATCAGCTGCTTTTTCATATAACTCAAAAGCTTGGGCAAGATCTTGGATTGTGCCAAAGCCCTTCTCGTAGAAGTTTGCTAAGGCGCATTGAGCTTGAATATTTCCTTCATTTGCCGCTTCCACAAAGCATGCAAATGCGCGTTTATCCCCAGCTTCATCATATTGAAGTTCATCGATTCGACCAAGGTAGTAAGTCTCTTTTGCAGTGCGAGGTTCGGTTTGTTCCAATGTTCTTTTATAGACGTCCGCTTTAGGTTGATTCAATTTTGTATGGAGGCAATACAGAACGAACTTTTGTGAGGATGTGAGTGAGAGTGGCTCATTATGTTCTAACAATTTGATGATATTTCTCATCTCTTCATCGGTTGCCACGAGTTTTTTACCTCTTACAAGATAGCGTGAGGCAAATTCTTCTGTTAGTAGATTCATTTTTAGAAGACTTGGTTGGTCTTTAGGGAGAACGGAAGCATAATGGACAAGGAGATTTTTACAGGTACTATAATGTGCTGAAAGTGCTGCCTTAGCTTGTTTCATGTCTTCTTGCAGAGTCGCTCCTTCTATACATTTTGATAGAAGTGCTGGATCAACTAGAAATTCTGCAATTGGATAAATATCAAGAGCTTGTTGGGGAGAAGAGAATGAGGTTTTGCCACTTTTTAAATAGTCTATAAATGCAGAAACTTGTTTGGGTGTAAATAAACTGAAGTCAAAAGTATCGTTGGAGAAATCTTCAAATGCTTCTTTTCTAGATTTTGTTTCTGTTTCTCTTGAAAAATAGACCTGTCTTGATTTTATAAAATAGAGGAAATCTTTTAACAGGCTAGCCGGCACCGGAAGGCTGTGAATTTCTCCCGTTTCATCTCTACATTCAAGGTACATAGTCTTCGAAAGTTCCTTGGATGGAGCTTCCTCTAATGATAATGATTCTGTAAAAAGTGGGGAAGCTGCGCTTTTAACTTTTTCTTCCTTTGCCTTAGATTCCTTTTCTTCCGTTGGTTTTAGTTTTCGTTTTGGAGATCCGATGGAATCTCTAGCAACTGGCGGTAGTTCAGGGGGTTTGATATCAACATACATTGCTGCAGAAAGTTGTATGGCCTTATCTGCTAGCTTTTGCATAGCCTCAGTACGACCTCTTTTCCATTTTTGGGGGATGTTATTTAAAAGTTCTCCTTGATAGATAAATCCCCCTTCATGAAAATTTCTATCGAAGAAACTGATGATGAATTTTTTGATTTCATTAGCACGTAAGCTTTTGTCTTTATAAATATACTTTGCCTTAAATTGTGCCCAAGTTCCGTGCTCCCTTTCAGCGAGAATAAGGTGGTGATAGTCTAGTTCTTGTCCTTCCTCTTTGGCTTTGGCGATTTTAACGTACTTGTCTCCAGACAAAACTTTTTGTAATTGCGAGCAGGCTTGATCAAATTCCTGTTGGCTTTGACAGACTTGCGGTATAAAATCTGTGGTCATGTTGTTGCCTCATTTAACAAATTTAGTAATAAATACATAAATTTCAATACATCTACTTTGTAATTTAGTTTTAACATAACTATGTATTTAATTCATGTAAATTTTTCTTGAATTAAAAAGAGGAAAAAAAGAAGAACCA
>JABDBC010000114.1 GCA_013288825.1 Chlamydiota bacterium | reverse complement strand
TCTTGCTGTAGAGTATCCCTGTACCGCACTGTCACAGTTTGATCAGATAAAGTATCTGTATCAATAGTAAAGCAAAATGGAGTCCCAGCCTCGTCCATTCTCGCGTATCGTTTTCCAATGTTTTGTTTGATGTCGAGCTGTATATTCCACTTTTGACGTAGTTTCAGATACAATTTCTCTGCAATTTCAGACATACCCTCCTTATCGACCAGAGGAAATACCCCTGCTTTAATAGGAGCTAATCTTGGGTGAAACTTCATCACAACACCGCTCGGACGTGATGGATCTTCAGTATACGCTTCACACAATAATGCCAAGACCCCTCGGTCGGCACCGGCTGATGGCTCGATGATATGTGGGAAGTACCGAACATTAGCTTCTTGATCATAATATTTCATCCGATCGCCTTGGCCAGAGTGCTCTGCATGCTGCCTTAAATCATAATCGGTTCGGTGGGCAATCCCTTCGAGCTCTCCAAAGCCAGGATCTGTAAATGGAAAGCGATACTCGATATCGCAGCTTCCAGCCCCCTCTTTGGCGTAATGGGCAAGTTCATCTTTAGTTTGTTCCCGCTGTCTTAGATTTTCACGAGATAACCCAAGAGAAAGCCACCAGTTGTAACGGTATTCACGCCAGAAGCGGTACCAGTTCTCAGCATCCGCAGGAGGGACAAAAAATTCGATCTCCATTTGCTCAAATTCGCGAGATCTAAAGATAAAATTCCGTGGGGTGACCTCATTGCGAAAGGCTTTTCCAATTTGTGCAATACCAAATGGAATCTTCACTCTTGTGGAGTCTAAAACGTTGCGGAAATTGGCAAAGATCCCCTGAGCGGTTTCTGGACGCAAATAAGCGATCGCAGAAGCATCTTCTACTGCTCCGACATTCGTTTTAAACATCAAATTAAATTGACGTGGTTCTGTGAGTGTTCCAGGTGTGTCGCAATCAGGACCAATAGCCTTCCTTTGCGTTTCCTGAGGCAACTCGAGATAGGGTTTGAAGGCTGGCTTGGCAAGTTCTGTTGTCCCTTGTTTCTTGAGCATTCTTTCAGCGCGTTTTTGCCAAATCTCCTCAGCAGTATCTCCATCGAGCACTGTGAGCCATCCAAACGAAATTAATTTCCCTTCTTTTTTCGCAAGCATTTCGCTGCAAAGAAGGTGATCGGCACGATATCGGTTTTTTGTTTCACGGCAATCCACCATCGGATCGCTAAAGCCTGCAACATGTCCTGAGGCAATCCAAGCTTTGGGATTCATAATAATGGAGGTATCCACGCCTACGATGTCAACAAGCTTCTGGTTGCATCCATAATAAGGCGCTTGCACCATATCGCGCCACCAAGCATCTTTCAAATTCCTTTTGAGTTCGACGCCAAGCGGACCGTAGTCCCAGAAGCCATTAATGCCCCCATAGATCTCTGACGATTGGAAGATAAATCCTCGTCTTCGGCATAAAGCGACGAGCTTTTCCATTTTTCCTTGAATTTTTTTTTCTTCCATAACGTTTTCCTTAATAAGACTTTGCGAAGATGGCATCGATTGTTCCTGGTTTACCTGTTAGGATACATTTTCCTGTAGTACCGCTTTGTTTCAATGGTAAACACCGAATTGAAACCTTTAACTCATCTAATATTTTTTCTGTTTCGGGGTCTCCACACCATTTTGCAAGGACGAAACCTCCATGAATCTCAGGTTTTTCAGTATTTTTTGGTGTAAAATATTGCTTAAATTCTTCAAAAGTTTGCAAATCTGTTCGTAGATTGGTGTCGCGCATTTGCAAGGCTTGTGTGTAATAATTTTTCTGAATTTGATCCAATATTTCTGGAATTTGCGTCGCTATTGCCGAAATAGGAAGCTGCTGTTTGCTCTTAGGAGACTGATCTCGGCGAGCAACCATCATCGCTCGCGATTCCAAATCGCGTGGTCCCACTTCTATGCGTACTGGAACCCCTTTTTTAATCCATTCCCAATTCTTTTCTCCACCGCGCTTGTCTCGTTTATCCACAAAACAAGAGATCGCCAGTCCATGATATGTAGTCTGCTGCAAAAGTTTTGCAATTTCATCTGCATAAGCCAAGACAGCGCTTTCTAATTCAGGTTTTGGAACGACGGGGATGATGACAACCTGTTTTGGAGCCACCCGTGGAGGGAGGCGTAACCCGTCATCATCGCCATGGCACATGATCACTGCGCCAATAGTGCGCGTTGTAATGCCCCACGATGTAGTGTAAGCATGCTCTACTTGCCCTTGCTTATTGCTAAATTTAATCCCAGATGCCTTTGAAAAGTTTTGACCGAGATAATGGGAAGTTCCCATTTGCAGTGCTTTACGGTCCTGTGTCATGGCTTCTAGAGTATATGTCGAGACTGCTCCTGGGAATTTTTCTCCTGCGGATTTTTCTCCCAAAATGACAGGAATCGCTAGCAACTCTTCGATGAAGTTGCGATAAACCTGATGCATCTTAAGAGTCTCTTCCAATGCTTCCTCAGCAGATGCGTGAGCAGTGTGACCTTCTTGCCATAAGAATTCAGTCGTTCTCAAGAATATACGGGGGCGCATTTCCCATCTGACGACGTTGGCCCACTGGTTGATAAGAAGCGGCAGATCCCGATAGGATTCGATCCATTTTGAAAAGCACTCCCCAATGATCGTTTCCGAGGTGGGCCGCACGATAAGGGGCTCTTCCAGCTCGCCTGTAGGGACGAGGCGCCCTCCCTTCTCTTCAAGTCTATGATGGGTGACCACAGCACATTCTTTGGCAAAGCCTGCAACATGCTCAGCCTCTTTTTCAAGGAAGCTCAAAGGAATAAAAAGGGGGAAATAAGCATTATCATGGCCGGTGCGTTTGATTTCCGAATCGAGAAAATCGCGCATTTTTTCCCAAATTCCATATCCCCACGGTTTTATGACCATGCAACCTCTGACAACAGAGGTTTCAGCCATATCAGCTTCTTTGATGACCTGCTGGTACCATTCTGGAAAATCTTTAGCGCGCGTAGGAGTAATTGCCGTGTTTTCTGACATCTTTAGGTGCCTTTATAAGTGTTTAGATCCCCATACCCTTGTAATGGAGCCCCTGCCCCATTACAAGGGTATGGGGATCTAAAATTCAATTTTGCCTGACATTAAGTGGTCGTTCAATGTTATCATAATTCTTGACGACGACGCCTTTTGTGGTTTTTGGTTTAACTTCGTGCAAAAGGTAGCTTTAATGACTTATAATCCCTCTGCGTCTCTGCGCCTCCCCGTCTCTGCGTTAAATTCGTTATAAGGTTTAACGCAGAGACGGGGAGGCGCAGAGACGCAGAGGGGGATTATAAGTCATTAAAACCACCTCTTGTTAAATTATGCGAGAACCGTTCCCGCCACCTCAAATTTTTCCAGAACTGCACCTACTCCGAATCCAAATTGTCTGGAAGCTTCATATTATGAAAAACTTCATCGACATCTTCAATTTGTTCAAGCCATTTTATGAGGGCCAAGTTGGACTCGATTGTTGCTTTATCGCACTCTACATAGTTCTTGGGGATCATTTCCAAAGAGGCGCTATCGCAAGGGAAACCAAGTTTTTCAATGGCCTCTTTGACGGTATACAAATCAAAGGGATCAGTTGTGATCACATACCCTTCATTTTCAATCTCAAAGTCTTCTGCACCAGCTTCTAAAGCAGCTTTAAACAGTTCATCTTCGATGGCGTGATTTTTGACAACCTGAATAATCCCTCTGCGGTCAAAATTAAAACTGACTGCTCCAGGATTAGCAATGACGCCGCCTTTTTTGTTGATTGCCACTCGGATGTCTGATGCGATGCGGGCCTTGTTTTCGGTCATGATATCGACGATGATGCCGACCCCTCCATGGCCATAGAGTTCATAAACGACTTCAATATAGTCTGCTTGATCAGCGCTTGCGCCCTTTTTGATGTTGCGCTCGATGATATCATTTGTAACGTTTGCTTCCCGTGCTTTTTGCAATACAAGTCGCAAACGGGGATTCGATTTTGGATCGCTTCCTCCTATTTTCGCAGCGCTGATAATCTCTTTAGCAATGCGCGAAAAGATTTTTCCTTTTTTAGCATCCGCCTTACCTTTGCGATGCTTAATATTGGCCCATTTGCTATGTCCAGCCATGACGGATACCTGTGGCTTCTTTTTAGAATTAAATTAAACCCTTGAATATGTTTACATGATGCTCTTTTAGCCAGTTTTGCGCGAGCTGATATTCTCGAAACTGCAACTCCAACTCTTTGAATTCTTTGGTATGGACCTTATGCATGCCATTTTCATGATAGCCAGGGCACACATTATGCAAGATTTCGTGATAAATAATATACGACACAACGTATTTTGGAAACGCCTCAGTATCCATCATGCGATGGATCTTTATCAACTTACGAGAATCAAAATATAGCCCCAAATTGACGTGAGAGCGCTTTCTTCGCTGGGCTCTGCCAAACCATGTAATATTTACATTGAGCCTGCCGCCAAAATATTCTTGATTAATTTTCGAATAAATTTCTTGCAAGTCATAGACTTTTCCACGGGTAGAAAGCCTGTTTTTATCCATTTCTTGGGAATAATCAAGAGTTTTGACATTCTTCTCGATAAAGCAGCGAATGGTCGGTGCCATTTTTTTATCTTTGCCCTGTAGATAGCATGCCAAGGAATCCATTACGTTTCTAGGTGCTTGTAGAAACATTCTATGTAGTGAAACTTTGGTGTGATCTGGCTCCCAGCGCACGCTCAACATGGTTGAATAGTTGTCGTTAATTCTTAGCTGCAATTTCACTCCAGCCCGAGATTCCAGCTCTTCTTGGAAATGTGTCGTTCTCATCATAATATCGCTCTCTTCCTAAGGTATTGGTGAATCATTTTGATAAATTAGAGAAAGAGAGTCAAGTAAATAAATTTTTTTAGAAAGAGTAAATTAGATGGGGCAGATTATTGGGGTATGCCCGCCTTTTCGTGAACGCGCCCGCATCCGTTGCCCGAACTTTCCTTGTCCGAACCTGATCATTCCGGAATTCGGGTACTGATAAAAGGTTTACGATAGAAATCGGGCAACGGGCGCGGGCTCGGGCGCGTTCACGAAGCTCGTAAGAGGCGGGTTTTCCGACAAAAAATGTCGTCCTTAGCCTGATGCATATGCAGTTTAGTTGTGTCCATTTCTCACAACTTACTGCGCAAAGGACTTAGTTCGCCTGCAACTGCTACTGTGGTTATCTTTGGAACGGGTTGTCTAGGGGTGAGGGCATGCCTCGCTAGCCTATCTATCCTCCTTGTTCCCTGAGTTATCATTAATTCCATAGGCGTTGCCGCTGATTTTTCCAAAGCCTTATGATGCTTTCCTTCTTTTTCGATTAGCTTTTCAAAGTCAGGTTCTCCCGTTTCATCGATATGACTGTCATCGCTCGGTAGCTTCGAACGTTTCTTTTTTTCGGGAGGTGCAGAAGCTCGATTCCAAACCCACAAACCCCCTCCAATTCCTAGAATCGAAAGAGCTATAGGTAACATAGGAGAACTTGATGCAGCAGAACTGCTATCCATTGCAACGCCGCTCACCAATTGGGAAGCATTTTCTTTCCACCACGCCTCAGTTACCAGATA
>JABDBC010000113.1 GCA_013288825.1 Chlamydiota bacterium | reverse complement strand
TGTAGGAACATATATTTTCAATTTTGTGCTACTCCTCGCGTAAACTTTTATTGCATAAAGTTTTCTCTTCCTTTAAAATGTTGTCGTTTTCATTTGTTTTGCTTCGGCATACACTATGTAATGAAAACTTTAACTTCTAACTAAAAGGTTTTTATGAGTCGCATACACCATGAGCCATATGTTCCAGCCCATGAATCCCCGCCTGAGTTTACATTTAAAGCTGTGATCTTGGGGCTTCTATTTGGATTACTCTTCGGTGCTACAACCTCTTATCTTGCTCTCAAAGTGGGTCTCACGGTAAGTGCATCTATTCCCATTGCTGTTCTGGCAATCTCCTTGTTTAAAAAATTTGGCAATGCAACCATTCTCGAGAACAATATTGTACAGACTGTGGGATCCGCAGGGGAATCGATCGCAGCAGGGGTGGCCTTCACCTTACCGGCTCTTATCTTCCTTTCGCAAGGGAAGGAATACTTTAACTACTGGCAGATCTTTTTCTTGGCACTAGCAGGAGGGATCTTAGGGGTTCTGTTTATGATTCCTCTCCGCCGCACACTCATTGTCCAAGAACACGGAAGACTTCCTTTTCCTGAAGGGATGGCCTGCGCTGATATTCTGATTGCAGGTGAAAAGGGGGGCAGCTTAGCCCGTAAAGTCTATTATGGTATTGGAATTGCGTTCTTATACAAAACCTTGATGTCAATCTTTGGCTTATTTAAAGAGATTCCCCATTATATTTTCAGCAGGAAATCTGCTTTGCCAAATGCAAACTTAGCTGCTGAGATTACTCCTGAACTGCTCGGTGTCGGCTACATCATCGGCATTCGAACTTCAGCTCTCCTCGTTGCAGGTGGCTTTCTTTCTTCTTTTGTCATCGTACCGCTCATCACTTATCTTGGAGATTATCTTACTGTTGTTGTTCCTCCAAGCACGAAGTTGATTTCCCAAATGTCAGCGATGGAAATTTACAGCAAATATGTTCGCTATATTGGTGCGGGCGCTGTGACTTTTGCGGGTATTGTCACCATGATTCGCACTCTTCCTACGATTGTACAAACGGTCAAAAAAACGATCGAATCTGTTCGTGAAAAAAACAGCAAAACCGAGCATCAAGAAGTGAGTCGTGTCGATCGCGATCTTTCAATGGGCTATGTAATAGGTGGAATCGTCATTCTATTTATCGCCATGTTAGTCATCCCCAATATTCCCGTAACGCTATACTCTGCTCCGATCATCTTCGTAGCAGGTTTCGTCTTCGTGGCTGTTGCTTCACGCATTACAGGTATTATTGGGAGCTCCTCAAGCCCAGTGTCAGGGATGACCATTGCAACCCTCATGGGAACAAGTCTCATTTTTCTAGCAAATGGCTGGGTGGATAGCCTTTATCAACCGATTGCTCTTTGCGTTGGTGCCATCGTTGCTATTGCTGCTTCCAATGCTGGCGCTACTGCTCAGGATCTTAAAACTGGGTTTCTCGTAGGTGCAACACCAGTAAAACAGCAGATTGGGATAATGCTTGGCGTTGTCGCTTCTGCTTGTGCTGTTGGGTTTACTATTATTCTCCTTTACGATAGTTTGGGGTTTGGCGAAGCGACACTAAGTCATCCTCATCCATTGCCTGCTCCACAAGCCACCTTAATGGCTACGATTTTAAAAGGGCTATTTGACCAAAGCCTTCCGTGGAGCCTTGTTTTGGTTGGGATGAGCATTGCTGCCGTTGTGGAACTCTGTGGAGTTTCTTCGCTGGCGTTTGCAGTTGGAACTTATCTTCCACTCTCAACGACATCTACGATTTTTGCCGGAGGCTTAATTAAATGGATCGTTCGCAAGAAGAAAGCGATCAAAGCTGAAGATGCAGATCTCGAAGGGGGAGCATTATTTAGCTCTGGATTAATTGCCGGAGGTGCTATTACAGGTATTTTGGTGGCTGTATTGCTTGGAACATCCACGGGCGTTGGACCAGATGGACGCTCTATAACACTCATGGATAAATTCAATTACGGAATTGGAGAGTCGATGGGGGCAAGTGGCGACCTAATAGCCCTTGGATGTTTTGTTGCGTTAGGATTAATCCTTTTGGGCTTTGCCTTGAAGGAAGACCTTAAAGAGCCCCAATCAACATAGAGTAACAACAAACCTATTTCAGCGGGGATCACGCATGCGACCATGCGATCAAGCAAAAGAGGAAAATTAATAATGGTTTGCGCCGGCCCTCCGGGACGGGATGTGTTTGTTGGCGGTTACCCAGGCTTCGCTAACCCCTCCGGGGAGCTTCAGCCTGGGCTATTACGTAAACAGCCCTCCGGGCAGTGTGAAAAGCTGATTTTCAAACAAAGGCATTCACATACAGCCCGGAGGGCCTGTTCACATAATAGCCCAGGCTGAAGCTCCCCGGAGGGGTAAGCGAAGCCTGGGTAACCGCCAACCAACATATACCGTCCCGGAGGGCCGGCACAAACCATTATTACTTTTCTTCCTTATCTTGATCGCACGGCCGCATGCGTGATTCCTGCCTGGAACATAGTTATTTATGGGATTATGGGATAATGTATGATGTTAGAAACGTTGAATGTCCATGAAAATAGCCACAGCATCACGATCACCCTCAGTCGCGAAAGTCATAAAAATAGCATAAACAAAAAATTGCTCGAAGAGTTGAATACCGTTCTCGATTATGCAGAAGGCCACCCAACTTGTAACGCCATCATCGTTCAAGGACAGCACAATTTCTTTTGCTCAGGAGCTGATTTACACGAAATCGCTTCACTTCTGGACAATCCAAAAGCCATTCACGAGTGGGCCACACTTTATATGGCAACCCTTAAACGGTTGACATTGATCCCAAAGCTGATTATTGCGTTAGTTAACGGCAGAGCCATTGGCGGCGGAGTAGGACTTGCTGCTGCGTCGGATTACGTCATTGCTACCCACTCCTCCCAATTCAAGTTGACAGAGTTGTATTGGGGCCTTCTCCCAGCAATGGTTACTCCCTATTTGATTCGAAGAACAGGATTCCAACGCGCTTACATGATGTCACTCACATGCCGCACCCTGACAGCGACTGAAGCCTATAATATACATCTCGTGGATGAACTGAATGGAAGTATTGAAGAATCATTACATACTCAAATCCAAAGAGTGAAGCATTTTGAAAAGGAGATCCTACGAGAATTAAAAGGCTATTTTAATAAAATGTGGATGTTGGACGAAGAAATGGAAAAACTCGCTATTGATAAGACCACTTCTTTATTTTTATCCGAGTTTGCTAAGACACGCATCCGTGACTTTGTTGAGAACAAAACACTTCCTTGGCAAGAGTTTCCATGAATCGGACTTCCGAACCATTCTACACAAAATCCTTGGCACTTCTGACTGATCTATACCAACTCACGATGTCCTACGGCTATTGGAAAGAAGGACTCGATAGCCAAGAAGCTGTTTTTCATCTCTTTTTTCGAAGGCCTCCATTCAATGGAGGGTTCACAATTGCTGCAGGACTCGAATCGGTCATCCAATATCTCAATAATTTTCATTTCGATGCCACCGACATTGCGTTTCTGCGCACTCTAAAAGATCCTGAAGGCGCGCCACTTTTTGAAAATCCCTTTCTAGACTATCTAAGCACTCTTAAATTTACTTGCAAAGTCGACGCTGTACCAGAAGGCACAGTCGTTTTTCCTTATGAACCCCTACTGCGTATTCAAGGACCACTCATTCAATGCCAGCTTCTGGAAAGCCCATTGCTCAATCTTATCAATTTCTCTTCGTTAATAGCCACTAAAGCAGCTCGGATGTGCATTGCAAGCAAAGGGAATCCGATCATGGAATTTGGCCTGAGAAGGGCCCAAGGAATAGATGGCGCCCTCACAGCCAGTCGCTCAGCATACATTGGGGGCTGCGATGCGACATCCAATGTATTGGCAGGGAAGCAATATGGCATTCCTGTTATGGGTACCCATTCCCACAGTTGGGTAATGGTCTTTGACGAAGAGTTGGAATCCTTTCAAGCTTATGCTAGATGTTCACCTAACAATTGTGTGTTTCTTGTGGATACCTACAACACCATTGAAGGGGTCAAGAAAGCCATTGCAGTTGGCAAGTGGTTGCGCTCTAAAGGAAAGAAATTGATCGGCATCCGACTCGATTCTGGTGATTTGGCATATCTGAGCATACAAAGTCGCAAAATGCTTGATGCTGCTGGCTTTCAAGAGACTCAGATCATTGCAAGTAACGAATTGGATGAAGTGCTTATCAGCGAATTAAAGCGACAAGGAGCTCAAATCACCCTGTGGGGAGTCGGAACTCATCTTGTCACCGCTAAAGAACACCCTGCCCTTGATGGAGTCTATAAACTTTCAGCCATCCGATCTCCAGGCGGCCCTTGGAAGTATAAACTGAAATTATCAGAACAGATGATTAAGGTATCGAATCCGGGAATTTTACAAATACGACGATATTATAATGAAGAGGGGAATATCGCCGATGCCATCTACGATATCCATACAGACCTAGATAATAAGGAATGTATCATCATCGACCCCTTGGATGCCACTAAACAGCGCGTTGTCTCTAAAAATTTAAAAAGTGAAGATTTGCTCGTTCCCATCTTTGTCGATGGAAAGCAGGTTTATGAATTGCCTGAGCTCACACAGATACGTGACCGAACGCAAGATCAGCTGAAGCACTTCTATGTTGGCATAAAGAGGTTCTTTAACCCTCATCAGTATGTTGTAGGCTTGGAAAAATCCCTCTATGAACAAAAGATTGCTCTCGTGCTTCAACACAGAGAAAAAATGAAGGACAACCACCTTAATGAAAAGACATGAACAACAAGAAACTAAAAAAGCTCTCTTAATCGTTGATTTGCAAAATGATTTTATCAGCGGTGGCTCGCTGGCAGTCCACGAAGGAGAAGATATTATTCCTCTGGTTAATGCGTTATTGAAATGTCCTTTTGATGTCAAAGCAGCTTCGAAAGATTGGCACCCTGAAGACCATGGGAGCTTTGCAGCAGTGCAAGGAAAAAAGCCTGGAGAAATGATCCAGCTAGGGGGTTTGGATCAGATTTTATGGCCCACACATTGTGTACAAGGATCTCACGGAGCTGAATTTGCAACAGGATGGGATACCCAAAAGATCGAAAAGGTTTTTTATAAAGGGATAGATAAAAATATTGATAGCTACAGCACTTTCTTCGACAATGGTCATCTGCGGTCTACAGGGTTATTGGATTATCTGAAAGGAAAGAGGGTTAATGATCTTTACTTTGCAGGATTGGCTACGGATTATTGTGTGAAATATTCAGTCTTGGATGCCGTCAAACAAGGGTTTAAGACATTTGTGATAGCTGATGCATGCCGTGGAGTCAATTTGAAGCCAAATGATACGCGAGATAGCCTCGAGGAGATGAGGCGAGCCGGGGCGCAGATTATTTCCTCGCAAGAGGTCCTCGAGTCGGTGTAGAGATAAGGTGAAGGATTATATTCGGGCACGCACATGGGCACGATTTTTTTTGCATAATGACTTTGCACCAGGCCCGGAAGGCTTTTACAATTTGGCCCAGGCGAATGCGGCTACTTTTGGTTGGGGATTCAACTTTCTTCTCTTTTTTGTTCTTTTTTCTCTCATTTTGTAGCCCACACCAAGGTTACGCGAGCCTGCGAG
>JABDBC010000112.1 GCA_013288825.1 Chlamydiota bacterium | reverse complement strand
TTCTTTCACAAATGTACTTGTTGGCAGTTTGGGAGCACATTACTGCTTTTTGATCGCCTTACAGGAAAACTTCGGTATTTATATTCATCTTCTGAGGGGATTAAAAGAGTAAATGAGAAGGGGGCACTCGAAAAACTCACCCTCACTGGGTTATCAGACGTTGAGGAATCCAATCAACCCCTGCGATTCTTACAACAGTTCGATGAGGGTGTCGAAGTCTGGAGAAATCCGGAGGGAAGAGTCAACGAAATCGCATTTCCTCGTTATGACTTACAGTTCGATGTAGGGGCACAAGTATTATGTCGGGAGCCTTATGCTGGCTATGAGCTTGTTGAGGAGTTCCACAGTGCCTTACGAAGGATCTCTGGCTACCTGATTCTACAAAAGGGCGCACAGAAAAAGGTGCTGATTCCCTTTCGTAAAATTGATCTCATCCACCCATCAATCCAGTGCTTTTCCAGCAAGCTACATTTTATCGAACGAGAATTTACGGACTCGCATCAATTCTATGAATTTCAAATTGATAAAAAAGGAGAACTTGCCTGCAGAAATTTGGAAGAACGGCTATTCCTTTGTTATTTATATCTCAGCCAAAGAGATTATAAAAGGTCTGCCAAGATTCTCGAAGAGCTCTCCCTTTTTAAAAAAATGAGCCCCTACACTTACAGAGAATATCAACTGCTATTCTGGATTGTTACCTCGACAAATTGTTTAGATAAAGATTTCATGGCTTCATTTCTGCAACTAAAAGCTTTTTCTCTTATGCGGGACAATGATTTGAAATATGGGGAAAACTCATGGAATCAAAATAAAGATAGTGCTGATACGACTGCTTGGCATACGTTTCTTGTGAATAGAGTTGATATAAGGAATAATTATTTAAATCAGCTTTCGCATGTGAAATTCAGTCGTTTAACACCACATGAGGTTGATTGCATTGAAAAATTTGATGTTCATGATCACCTTTGGGCTCGATATGCCTTATTTATGCGCAATATAAGTGATGCTAAAATATCCCAAAATTCAGATGAACTTTCTCTACCAAGACTTTCCATATCAACATCATCCCTATTGTCAACATATAAACTTAAACCCGTTGATCCAAATATTCTAGAAAAGACTCCTCTTCCAGTACGGCTTTTTCACAAAGATTTCTACTTAAATTTCTTGAGCTTTTATATGATTGCGAGAAATGGAACTGAAGATCAAAAAGAACGGCTGCGCTCTTTATTAGCATGGGCCTATTGCGGTTCTGGACATGATTACACTCTTGCTACAATTTTAGAATATGTGATCACATCGACCGATGATCCAGTTCTTAAAGAAATAGATCTTGCAGTTGATGAGCCCAAGGTGTTTGTTGCGAAATTGGGAGAAGTGTCCGACTCGTTGAGACGAAAGGTTCCTCCTTTTTTACCTGAAATGGGCTTTATTCCATCTGTACCTTCTCTTATCGAACCTTTGCCCATTCGGCAGATGATCGGTACTCTCTCCTTTCAGCCACTATTTTCCTCGGAATACTTATTTGGAGAATCGGACAAAAAAGAGGCCGATCGAAAAGAAGCTATTCCTTTAAGCGGGGCTTCCAGTAGTGCTCTACTTTGCACTACCCCTGTTGCTTCACCCACAATACCCTCCCCCTCTACTCCCATCTTTTCAACAGCCTTAGGAAGTGGGCTCTCTGAAGCAGATGCCAAACTTGGAAAAGAGTTGCGAAGTAGGCTAGAAGCTGCTGCAAAAGAGGAACCTGCTCCTGTTCACAGAAGAAATATTCTAGCAAAAAGCACTGAAGTGCAGCACTATCTCGATGGAGTTGCAAAGGAGCCTCCCGCTAGACGTTTGAACACAGATCAATTGGATAGACTGAAAAAAGACTTAGATAATAAGAAAACGGAAGGTTCTGAAGTTGTTACCAAAATGAAAGCGACGATCAAGGCTCTTGCCAGTAAATTTTCCGACATACCTACAGAGGCTCTCAGGCAGGAATTAAGTCGAGATAGAAAACCACTTTCAATTGATGAATTGATCATTCTGATTCTGCGCAATGATGTTCATGCCTTTCAAGAACGCAATGAAGCTCTTTCTGAAGAGGATGTCAGTTCCCTAAAAGCTCAAATCGAGTTATTGCTAGTTCAAGAAACACAAATACAACAAATAGATCGTTGTCTAAAGCACATCGAAGAGATTCGAAACGCAGCTACTGAAGATGTGAAAGAACAATGTACGCAAGCGTTACTCGCTCAACTTACTGCTCGAAGGCATTATACTATCTCAAATGCCCCTAAGGATCAACATGCATTTAGATATCTGGTGATGGAGTATCATTCTAATATCCTTTTCTTCGAGGATCAAATTGAAGCTCTTGAAAAATTGTTTAAACATGAAAATCGCATTTTACAGATCCCCATGGGCCGTGGAAAGACAGATTTTCTCACCCCTCAACATCTTTTTAATCTCACCCAAACGGTGATAAAAGAAACAGCCGATTTAAAGAAAATTGAAGCTGCAATATCTAGTGCCAGCAAACCCGATGGATTCAAGTTAGCTGTGGTGATCATCCCTGAAGAATTAATCGGTGTCGTTTCAGAAAAACTGCAGGCCAATTCAGGAAAAATTTTTGGACAAGAAGCTCATCGGGTTGATTGGAAGAGAGCAGAAAAATCTGAGGGTCTTAAAGATATAAAAAACCATCTTGTAAACATCATTAGGAGCCGAGCCTACCTGATTGCTACTACCAGAGAACTCCATGAATTTATCTTGACTGCTCGAGAAAACCGGCATCTTGTATGCGAATTGAACGATAAGCTTGAAGCGGAAACTAAAGACTCAAAACTAACTAGAATAGGTTTATCACGTATAATAGAACCTTCTAAACGTGAATCACTAAGGCAAGATGAGGAATCGTTTCGATATATTCAACAAATCTTTGAATGTTATGGCCATCTCATCACGGATGAAGTTGATTCGGAATTCTATTGCCGAAAAGCCTATAACAAGGCATTGGGAGTGGGAAAACTTATAAATCGGATCTATCCTGAAATAACGACCTCTCTTTATCATGCCTTAAATAGTAAAGAGATCCAAAAATTGTTCTACTTTGAGCATTCCTCTCGTCATAGAGAACCAGGATCTATCTCATTCACCGCTGAAACCAAAGAAAGGCATCCTAAACTATATGCAGAGATGGAAACCATTCTAGCAATTGCCGGTTTAAAGCAGCTTCAAGGGGATCTAAAATCTGGACATCTCATCGCTACCCACTTTGACGAACTCATCCGATTTGTTACAATCCCTATCTTAATAACTTCTGATGGCAGAGAAATAAAATTACCAACCGCTATCAATGCTGATGAGAATTTGCGAGATGCCATTTCATTTATTCGAGGTCAAATTAAAGTCTATATTCCTCTTGCAGCACAAAGGATGTATAGGAAACACTTCATATTTGTCACACAAAAAGATGGTTCTCAACGACTTATTGCAGGGCCTGCAAAAGATGGGCGAGCTCAACCCCGATCTGAATATGCAAATCCTTCCGAACAGATGGATTTCACCATGCATGCCTATCATAAAATGGGAATACCAACCAATCTTATTAAGTCGCAATTAGAACGCATTCTAAAGAGGATGAATGATGAGCGGGTCAGGACCGGTGCTCCTTTAGTAAACACCCCTTCTTACAGAGAATATCAGCAGATGTGTGGAGATAGAGGGGAATTCAGATGGCTCATAGATAAAACTGAGACTGATTTACAAATGATTGCTCATTTAATTCATGCCGATGCCAATCTGACAACATCATTTGTTGGGAAGTACGTCTTGCCGACAATAAAAGTATTCGACAAACAAATCAGTAGCAATGCCCAGACCTTACCATCCATGTTTGGAGCCGCTGATGCCTATTCTGGCACCTTGGCTTTTGAAAACACATTTCATAGGCGTTATAAAGTAGAACCCCAACCGGGAAATTTGGGAAGAAATCTCTTTTTGACTTATAAAAATAGCAAGGATGCCATCAACGTCATACCCTCAAAAGCAATGGACTCCGAAGATGAGTCAAAAGAAGCCATCTCAAAAAGCGGTGAGATATTAAGCCCTCGAGAGCTCCAAGAACGAAAAAATGCCATTTATCGACTGCGTAAGACTTTGGAATTAAGAGACATCTATTTTAACGAGTATCAAGCCATTATAGATGTTGGTGCAATCTTTGCTGATGCCCCACAAGATGTTTTGGGGGAAATGATATTGAGAAAACGGCGCGATTTGGAAGCAGTCTTCTACTTTGATGACGACACTCCAATGACCTTGTTGCGTAAAGGAGCAGGCTTTGAAGTTGTTGCAGGTCATTCCCCTAGCATCTTGCCTGCAAATCGTTTTACTATATATGGTCCACGACAATGTACAGGAACAGATATCGATCAGACAGGCACAGCAAAAGCCTTTATAACTTTAAACAGAGCTGTCTATTTCAGGGATGAATCCCAAGGAAAATGGAGGATGAGGGGGTTTGCCAAAGGACAGCAAATTTCTTATCTCATCACTGAAGACTTATACGAGATTATCAAAGCAAGTTCGCGAAAAGAAAAACCAGATGCTTTGGATATCTTGCTGTTTCTTAAGAGGCCTGAGTCATCGCAGGAAGCTGATGATAATCTGATGACAATACGTCAAGCCATGGAAAATATTGTAGTAAGAGCTTGTGAAAAGTGTTTGAATTCTATTCTAGTCGAGAGGCTTAATGATAAGGCATATCAAGTCTTGAACGATCTCACAATGACTTCTGTCAAACATGCTCCTTTTAAACAGCATGGCAAGCCTGAACGGTTACTTCCTGCAAGAAGAGTATTGTTAAGAGATCTAGAGCGATTGTTACGGCGAATCACACAATGGTCTGATCAATTTCCATGGATTGGTAAGAAACCAGACATAGATGCTCTTCGAAAAGAAATAACCGATACTATCATAGACGATGCCTTAAACCGCTCTCTGGTGGATGAGTTTCTCCCGTCAAGGCATAATAAGACCAAAGACCTGATTGTCGAGCATCTTATTGATACAGATGCTTCAGCAGAGGTCGTTGAGTCCGATCTAAAACGGGTCTTAGAAACCGAACAACACATGACGCTTTTGCGTGAGGAGATGTCGCGACGTGGCAAATTAAGGCCCTCAGGCCATTCTCAGTGGAAAACATTAGCTGTGGAACCTGTGAGTGTCGAAATCGCCATAGAACAACATGTCAAGGACCTTGCCTCAATCGTTTATCCTGCGGAAATCTTGCAGAAACAATATTTTAGCGATGGAAAGCCTTTAAGCGAAGCAAGTGTAAAATTGTTGAATGCATTATTTAGCCGGGATTTGGCTGTCAGCATCGATTTATTTCGCACAGTAGCTGATGAGCCCATATTTGGCAGTATCCAGAAGCCTATTGATCGCGCTATTATTTTCCGTACCACTTTGGGCAAGGTTGTGATGTGTTTGATCGATGGCAGCGATGCTGAGCAGATAAGAGCACTCTTCCGAAAGAAAACGGGTAATGGCCTTCCAGATGGAACAGAAGCCTATTTATACAATATAGGCGGAGGAATATTTGATGAAGCCAGAAGAAGTTCTATTGATGAAGCTACATTATTGCGTGAGTGTGCACCTCTGATTTTACAGATGAAGTTTATCAGGGGGGATATCTGGGATTATACTCTTGAACAGGAGAAACAGCTAGAGGGATGGTTGAAGGGGTTTGATATAGCTGCAGTGGAAGAGTTGTTTCGCAGTGTATTTTTGAAGAGTGAGCATGGATT
>JABDBC010000111.1 GCA_013288825.1 Chlamydiota bacterium | reverse complement strand
TTGATGGGGCGCCGGCTCGGGTTCTTTAGCAAGATCCTGTTGCAGCTCATAAAGCTTTTGCTCGACAGATTCAAAGTACTGATCTACAAACAGGAATTGTCTGCGAATATTTGATTCGATTTCTTCATTTTGGCGAAGTTGGTAAAAGAAATTCCCGAAAATGTATCGATATTCAAGAAGTTGCTGGGCAGTGTCCTCATAAAATTGACGAGCTTTAATGTTATCAGTCTTTAGGTTTTCATCGTTGATAGTGCGTTGCACAGTGCCCAAGAAATCCTGAAGATATCCTTTAATGTCGTTCATATCGAGTTCAACATCATGGGCATGCAGTTGCATTTGCTGTGGTTTTAACCATTCAGAGATCTCTTTGATTAATGCAGAGAACTTAGCAAGGCGTTGTTCATGCTGTCGATTCATCGCGGGTTTTAATAAGCCATGATGAGTCGCGTATAGCTGATGAAATAAAGGGATTCCGAAAACCACATGATATCTCCAATCTGCGCGTAACAGCCGCGAGAGAATGCGTCCGGTATAATCGATCATTTTGATGTTAAAGGATCCTAACTCATTGAGACATTGCAATTTCTCTAAAATATCTTCGGCTTTTGTTCGCAATGATCTTGCAGAGCTCAATGGCTGGCCCATTTCATGTAATAGTTGATCAATTTCGCTGCTAGATTGATTGAATTCTTCACTTTCTAAAGATTCCGTTTTTTTGACAGAAATTTGTAGTTGGCTGAAAGAGTCATTTAAAGCTTCTACATCAAAACTTAGCTTGAGAAGAGGTTTAGTGTAGAAGGGTTCAGCACCAGCCGTGGGCTCTGCGAAGCCTAAACGTGCCCTGACATATGGATCTGGATCGACTCGCAGTAAAAAATCTCGATATTGGGAAACCAGAGCTCCTAAAACGTGTGACTCTTCATCATAAGCTTGGATTTTTGCAAGGAGTCGTCCCTTTTCTTCAGAAGAGCTTAGAATGCGATCTGCCTTGTCTTTAATCCACAAGCTTTGTTTAAAGAGATTGTCTTTAAGGGCTTTGTAATACTCTTTGAGCAATTCGGTGGCTTTATCAACGCTCAGAACATTGCGTAGGGCAACATCTAACTCTTTAGAGGGCAACTTTCGTTCTGTTCGATTGAGTTCCCAAAGTTTTAACAGCATGTAGAGTTTGACAATGTCGAGTTTGGTTGAGGATCCCAGGGCTCCCAAACATTCGAACGTGTGCAATTTATCGATGAGGGGATTCACTTTTTCCTGCAGTTTAAAGTACCCTCGGTATCGTTTCATAAACTTTTGATATTGTACGCGGAGATATTCTTGATTTTTCATTAATGTGCGGATGAGAGCTGGATCAAGAATGGATTCCCATAGCTTCGACAGCTTGGTGAAGGCTTTCATGTATGGATCCAAGTGGTCGCACGATAATTTACATCTCCATAATTGCGTTTCGAGTCTTCTAATGGCCCAAATGAGATCTTCGAGTTTATGAATGAGGAGCTCTTTTAGAGATCCTACCACTTGAGCTAGTCGATCATGCCATTGCTCTAAAGAAATTAGATCGAGTTGTTGTCCGAGTTCGGTGACACAGCCTTCTAACGTCTCAGTATAGTGCCAGAGGGCTTTATTGACGGTGGCGACCGCTTTGTTGAAAAGGTTTTGTTGGATATTGGCCGGAGAATGGTGGAGATGGTGAAAGTCAGATTTTTCGAGGACTTCTAAGATCGATGAAAGTTTTAGACGAGGTTTTGAAGAGGAAAGGGGTTCATTAGAGAATTGAAAAGCGTTAAAAATCTCTTGAGCGAGTAGGCTTTCCCGTTCATCCAAGTAGTCGCTCAGTAGATCGACGATGATGCTATCTAAGACGATAAAACTTTGAAAATCAATAGGTTTCCAATTCATTTTGTACCTTTAATATTTAACTTTTATTGTCCATGTTCACATTCCTGTTTTGTGCCGGCCCTCCGGGACGGTGTGTGTGGGTTGGCTATTCCCAGGCTTCGCTGACCCCTCCGGGGAGCTTCAGCCCTGGGCTATTACGTTAACAGGCCCTCCGGGCTGTTCGTTTTGTCTTCGGACTTTGAATTGCCTCCACATACAGCCCGGAGGGCCTGTTAACGTAACAGCCCAGGCTGAAGCTCCCCGGAGGGGTCAGCGAAGCCTGGGAATAGCCAACCCACACATACCGTCCCGGAGGGCCGGCACAAAACAGGACATGAATAGTTAATTTTACTTGACTCTATTGTATTTAAAGATTCATGAAAATAAAAAAGAGGCAAGATTTAATGTTCCACTTCTTTTTACCACAGAAATCACCTCTTTTCTCTGTGATCACTGTCGTAAAAAATTTATCACTGGGAGCCGTAGAGCAAAAGAACTTATTGAAGGTGAATAGTAGCTGTGGTAAAATGAAAACAGCACCCTTTATTTTTTTGATTATTAATAGGGTCAAACATTGCATTTTATAAGGTGGCTATGGCTGATGACAACAAACAAGATTTGAAAAAAGGGTTCCCAAACGGATTTATCTGGTTTCTTATAGCCGCATTTTTCCTTGCCCTATTTGTACAGAATTTCATCGATACCAAATTCGCCACAGTTGGATTTAGTTATCAATTAGAACACCTTGTCAATTTACAACTGATTCAACCTGAAGATAATCGAAAGACAGCATTAAATGACAACCTGGTGACATTCAGCGGCAAGTTTCGTGATCGTTTGACAGAAGAGGGAAAAAATCGATTTAAGTACCTAGAACTCCTCGATGCAAACCACGAACTTCTACACGAACAAGCTCAAATTAGTAAAGATTTAGGTAATTTGCGCACGAAGACAAAAGAATCAGCCGATTGGTTTTTACAACTCAGCGGACTAGATATTCCTGCTGAAGGATATATCGTTGTCGATGATGCGTTTAATGTGGGTGATAAAGATTACAGTCTCGTAATCAAAGAAAGTCCAAAACGACTCTTCAACAACCTTGCCGAGTTAAAAACTCAATTCCCTTCCCTCTCTAATAGTACCTTGGCTCAAGTCGATCAATTTGGCTTGGCCCTTGCTGATCTCATTCGCCAATTTCGATCGCCCAATTTAGGAATTGGAAACGAAACAGTAAAACAAACACTTCGCAACATTGAAAATGAAGTTACAAATGCTAACCTAAATCGCGATCGTTTGCCAGCGCGAATATCTTCCTATCAACAAAGCCTCAATCAACTTGATTCCATCGTGCGCGATTTAAATCAAATAGAGGACCACGTAAGGTTATCCAAATTGCGAAGCGTGCGCAATTATCGAGAAGCCATTGAACAGTCTAATCAATTAGCTGCCAAAATAGATGACAATCAAGCGCAATTAGATAAGGCCCGTCAAAATGTCATGAATGCAATCTGGTTCTTTAATGACCAAGAACTATCGACTCGCGTTTTAGAAAAGCAAGATCCTGAAGTCTTCCATCAATGGTTTTTAAACGCTAAAGAAGAGTGGAATAATTTCGACCATAATCATGGTGGTATTTTCAAAGCACCTGATCAACCTCTCAACACTGTCCTCGGCAAAACATTCAAGAGCGAAGAACCAACTCCAAATTATCTAAGTTATTTATTCACGATGCTGCCGGTGATATTGGTCGTCCTGTTGCTTTACTTTGTTTTTTCCCGCCAAATGAAAGGGATGGGAAATAACGCCATGAACTTTGGCAAATCTCCTGCTAAGTTGCTCACAAAAGGACAAACGAAAGTTACCTTTAAAGATGTGGCTGGAGTCGATGAGGCCCTTGATGAACTGCGTGAGATTGTCGATTTTCTAAAAAGTCCCCAGAAATTTACTGCCCTCGGCGGAAGAATCCCTAAAGGGGTCTTATGTATTGGCCCCCCAGGGACAGGGAAAACACTCATTGCTAAAGCTGTTGCCGGTGAAGCTGACCGTCCCTTTTTCTCCATATCTGGATCTGACTTTGTCGAAATGTTCGTCGGCGTTGGTGCTAGCCGCATTCGCGATCTTTTTGATCAGGCTAAGAAGAATGCCCCATGCATTATTTTCATGGATGAAATTGATGCGGTAGGACGTCATCGCGGCGCTGGCTTTGGCGGAGGACATGACGAACGGGAACAGACATTGAATCAGCTCTTGGTCGAAATGGATGGCTTTGACACCAATGAAGGGGTCATCCTCATGGCCGCAACCAATCGACCAGACGTCCTCGACAGAGCTCTATTGCGTCCGGGCCGATTTGACCGTCGCGTAATGATTGGCTTGCCCGATATCAAAGGCCGCTTCGACATTCTTAAGGTCCATGCAAGAAAAATCAAGATGGATCCATCGGTCGATCTCATGGCGATCGCAAGGAGCACTCCAGGATGTTCAGGAGCCGATCTTGCGAATATTTTGAATGAAGCAGCCCTTTTGGCAGCTCGCAGAGGCAGAACCGCCGTTACAGCCCAAGAGACAGTGGAAGCGCGCGATAAAGTGCTTTATGGAAAAGAACGCCGCAGTTTAGAAATCGATGAAAATGAAAAGCGTACAACAGCGTATCATGAAGCTGGACATGCCATTGTGGGAATGTGTGTGAAGCATTCCGACCCTATTGACAAGATTACAATTATCCCTCGAGGACTTTCTCTGGGTTCAACCCAATTCCTTCCAAAGAAAAATCGAGTCAGTTATTGGCGCAATGAGCTGATCGATCAATTGGCTGTTTTGATGGGCGGCAGATGTGCGGAAGAGATTTTTGTCTCGGATATTTCCAGCGGAGCACAGCAAGATATTGAACGTGCAACGCAAATTGCTAGAAGCATGGTTTGCGAATGGGGAATGAGCGATATTATTGGGCCAGTGGCTTATGAAGAGCGACATGATCCTAATGCATATGGAGCAGTATCTCATGATAGGCGCTATTCGGAAGAAAAAGCTCGCGAGATAGATTTAGAGGTGCGTCGCCTCCTTGATGAAGGGCATCAAACTGCTATCAGGATAATCACGGAGAACAAAGATGTTGTCGAGTTGATGACGCAGATGCTTATTGAGTTCGAGACATTGGATGCAGAGGATGCTCGCAGGATGAAGGAAAGACAATGGGATCCGGAAGAGAAGAGGGCTCGTCTTAAAAAGGCGGATGAACTGCATAAAAAGGTTCCTGCGAGTACGCAAACACCTCCACCGCCACCACCTAATTCAAGACCAGCAACAGACATTCCATCAAGTGTTGCGGGGAATTAGATGTTTTCCTATAATGTAGCCATTTAAATCTAACTTAAAGGAGATTTTCATGGCTGCATATACCGCACCTACAAGTTCTACAAGTCAACCACCCCAAATGGGAAGTCTTTGGTTGTTCGATACAGTGCAAGGACAGATTGCACCGCAACAAGCATCAAGCGCTCATCCAGCTAACTCTCCTGCAGTCGCAAAAGCTTTTGAATCCCCTCCATTCTCTGGAACATTATGTGGAAAGTTAATTAGTATTTTAATTGACAATGCTATTTCGTGTGCTATTGGAGCATTAACAGCTGTGCTTTTAGGCAGTCCCATTGGGGCTCTTGGTGGAGCTATAGTGGTTCTCGTAGGATCTGTGATAATGTCTGGTTCGACTTGTATTATGAATGCTGTTAACTTGCCTTTGCCTGTTCAATGTATTGCCTGTTTTGGACTTTTCTTCTTTGGATCTCCCATGTTAAGTGCCTGGACGGTAGGGGCATTAGGCCTTGGCACTATTTCTTGGGGTGCGGCCTTAGGAATGACACTACTGTCAGGTGTCGTTGGAGCAGCAATAATTCTCATTGCAGCAGTAGCCTATGCATGTATCAAAAGGGCTGCTTGTCCCGCTAGATAAGTTGGGGTCATGCGAGGATTGGGGTC
>JABDBC010000110.1 GCA_013288825.1 Chlamydiota bacterium | reverse complement strand
TTTAATTTTTCGAAACAATCCTTGATTCAATTATTATGATTCACACTTTGCTGTCTTTTCTTTACTGGAATCCCGAACGGGTTGTTTTCACAGTCCCGATAATCGACCGTCCCGTCGTTTGGTATGGCCTTTGGTTCGTTGCAGGCTATGCTTTGGCTTACCTTCTTCTCATTCCAATCTTTAGAGATCTCGTTGATCAATCCAAAAAGGGTGCTAACACCAATAACCGCGATCTTACGCTGTTTCTCCTAGATCGTTTGACATGGTTCATTATCATCGGAACCATTTTAGGAGCCCGATTTGGACACGTTTTCTTCTATGAATGGCCATACTATCAAAACCATCCTGCAGAGATCTTGGAGGTTTGGAAAGGGGGATTGGCAAGCCACGGAGGCACAATTGGAGGCTTGCTGGCTATCTGGCTGTTTCAACGGAGCATTTATAAAGAATTTCCTAAATTTACCTTTCTGACAACGTTAGACAGCATTCTAGTTCCAACAGCACTCGCATGTTGTTTCATTAGGATTGGCAATTTTTTTAATCAGGAGATCTTAGGTCTTCCAAGCATTCTTCCATGGGCGGTCATATTTGGCGACCCAGCAGATGGAAGCGTGCCCCAACCAAGGCATCCAGTTCAGCTATATGAAGCTTTGGGGTATTTCGCCATTTTTGTTTTACTTCTCTGTCTTTGGAAGTATAAACGGCAAATCCTTCGTCCAGGAGCAATAAGTGGAATATTTTTCATCCTAACTTTTGGCATACGTTTTTTTCTAGAATTCCTAAAAACACACCAAAGCATTATGATAGATGAAACATTTTTGCAGACGGGACAGTATTTGAGCATTCCATTCATCTTGCTAGGCGTTGCATTATGGTGCTATAGTCGAAGATTCCCAGCTAAATCTTAAGAGTTCATATGACATTACCCCATACTCCAGTGCTTTTAGATGAAGTACTGGAGGCATTTAAATCAAAACACCTACACACATTCATCGATGGTACTCTTGGCTCGGGAGGACATGCTGAGGGCATTCTACAAGCCCATCCTGAAATAGAACGTTTTATTGGAATAGATCAAGATCCAACTGCCCTTGAAATAGCGCGTCAGCGTTTAATGCCTTGGCTTTATAAGTTGAAGCTTATCCATAGCAATTTTTCTGATCTCATCACAATAGCGAAAGATTCCAATGTAGCACGCGTTGATGGCATTCTTTTAGATTTAGGCGTTTCTTCGATGCAATTAGACCAGCCTGAAAAGGGCTTTAGTTTTATGCGCGATGGTCCATTGGATATGCGGATGAACCCTTTAGGGCATCTGACAGCAGCTGATGTAGTGAACAACTGGTCTGAAGAGGATTTGGGAAAAGTTTTTCGGGAATATGGAGAAGAGAAGCAATGGCGTGCAGCAGCACAACAAATTGTGAAAACCCGGGCGGCAGGTCCATTATTAACGACTCACGCCTTAGCTGATGCACTGCGACCCATATTTTTTTGGAAGAAAAAAGGGTTTAATCCTTTGACACTGATTTTTCAGGCATTGCGAATTTGCGTTAACAGGGAATTAGAAGTCATTGAGCAAGTGATCCCAAAAGCGATAGATCTTTTAAGTCCTGGCGGGCGTCTTGCAATTATAAGTTTTCACAGCTTGGAAGATCGCATTGTAAAAAATCATTTTAGACAGGCGGCGAGTGACAAGGAGAATACTGAAGGTTTGGGTGGTCTTTTTCTTGATAAAACACCTATTATTGAAATAGTATATCGAAAACCCATTTGTGCCTCTTCAAATGAAGTTGAGAACAACCTTAGAAGTAGAAGTGCAAAGCTTCGCGTAGCAGAAAAAAAATGAGATTTTCCATCATTATCAAGATCTTTCTTTGTATTTTTATCACAAGCGCCACCCTTTATTTTTACATCGCAAAACAGAATGAATTGACAGAACTGCGGCTTGAAATACCTGCTCTTGGCAAAGAGGTCAAAAGGATCCAAGAGGAGAATATTTTTCTTCAGTATGAAATTAATCAATTCGAAAGCCCGATACATTTAATGGAGTTGGCGCGAAAGCCAGAGTTTAGCCATTTGAAATATCCTAATCTCGATCAAATCATTATCTTAGATGCCACTTCAAAGGTTCAAAGTGGGGAGCCCACGCCATGACACCGATCAATTCAGCTGATAGAAAGCGTATTCTTATCCTTGCCATAGGCCTTTTTTTTCTCTTTTCCCTATTAATTGCACAATTTTTTCGCATTCAAATCATTGAGGAAGCACATTGGAACAAGGAAGCTAAAAAGCAACATTTTTTTACTATCAAAGAACCGTTTGTTCGCGGAACTTTTTATTCAAATACAACAATCCGCAAAGGGCATCCAGAGATTCCTCAACGCTTTGTGATTGAAGTAGAGAAGTTTCATCTTTATATCGATCCACAGTCCATTCCCAAAAGGCATACCAAAGCTATCGCAGCCTATCTGTTGACCAAACTCGATCTCTCTATCGATGAGCAATTGCTTTTTCGCAAACAGTTTTATCGCAAAAGTCGCAGTCGGAAACTTGCGATGTGGTTGGATCACCAAACGCGCGATCTCATCATGGACTGGTGGCTCCCTTTTGCAAAAAAGGAAAAAATCCCGCGCAATGCACTGTTTTTTGTAAGCGATTATCAAAGGTCTTATCCATTCGGTAAATTATTGGGACAAGTGTTGCATGCGGTGCAAGACATCAAAGATGAAAAGACAGGCCAATCTATACCAACAGGTGGTTTAGAGCTCTATTTTAACCGATATCTTCAAGGCAAGCCCGGAAAACGGCTCCTCATGCGTTCTCCGAGAAATGAGTTTGAAACAGGGGAGATCATCGCTTATCCCGAAAATGGCGCTGATATCTATCTCACGATTAATCACCACCTTCAAGCAATTGCTGAGGAGGAAGTGGCAAAGGGAGTAAAAAAATCTAAAGCAAAAGCTGGCTGGGCAGTGATGATCGAGCCATATACTGGCGAGATTCTTGCTTTAGCCCAATATCCCTTTTTCTATCCCCCAGATTATCAGGACTATTTTAACAACAAAGAATTGATCGAACACACTCGTCTAAAAGCCATTTTAGATGCCAATGAACCTGGCTCCATTATGAAGCCATTTACGATAGCTGTGGCTTTAAAAGCAAATGAAGAGCTCCGCAAACGTGGTGAAAAGCCAATCTTTTCTCCAACAGACAAAATTGCTACCTCAAATGGACGCTTTCCAGGGAGATCAAAACTCCTCCCTGATACACACCTGCATTACTTTTTGAATCTCAATATGGCTATTCAAAAATCCTCAAATATTTATGTAGCTCGATTAGTCGAAGCCATTGTCGCACGATTGGGAAAAGACTGGTATCGAGCAGCATTGCAAGATTCTTTTGGATTTGGACTCAAGACCAACATAGAACTTCCAGCGGAAAGCATTGGGATCTTGCCTTTGCCTGGAAAAAAACATGCCAATGGCACTTTTGAGTGGTCAGCATCAACACCATACTCTCTTGCTATGGGCCACAACGTTCAAACCACAAGCCTGCAAATGGCCCGAGCTTGTTGTGTCTTTGTCAACGGAGGGTATTTGGTTCAGCCGACTTTGGTGAGAAAAATCGTAAAAACACAGGCAGATGGATCGATAAAAGTACTTCTTGATAATACGACAGCTGAAAGAAGGGCAAAGTTTCCAAAAGTGATGAATGATGCAATGACTTCCCTTATCGTAAACGGGATGAAATACACCACAAAAACGGGTGGGACTGGTACAAGAGCAAGCATTTGGGGGTATACTGAAGGGGGAAAAAGTGGTACTGCCAACAAAGTAATCAGTGGAGGATACTCTCCAACCCTATTTTGTTCCTCTTTTGTAGGTTTTGCACCGGCGTCAAAGGCAGCATTTGTCTTGTTGGTAGCTATGGATGAGCCAGAATATGGCTATATTCCGGGAGTTGGCAAAAATCATATGGGAGGCACCTGTTCAGGACCAGTTTTTAAAGAGATAGCAACGCGTGCACTCGATTATTTGGGAATTCCTCCCGATGATCCTCACGGATATCCCAGGGGAGATCCACGGTATGATCCCGACAAGGCTGACTGGCTGCCAGAAACTCGGAAGTTGCAAGAAATGTATGATTCATGGAATAACGGAAATAAAAAAGCTTCAACACACTGATATTATGAAATTAAAAAAACTTCTAAAAGAGATTCCTGTACAACTCGTTAAGGGATCAAAAGAGATCGAGATCACAGGTATCTGTATAAATTCTAAACTCGTCGCTCCGGGCAATCTTTTTATTGCAAAAAAAGGACGCACTAGCGACGGTTCACAGTATATTCCTGAGGCGATTTCCGCCGGGGCTACCTGCATTCTATCAGATATGTATGATCCCTCATTGAAAGAGGTAACCCAGTTAATCCACCCTGATGTCACTGCTATTGAAGCACTTCTCGCAACACATTTTTATCAGTTTGCAAGCCGGCAGCTCTTCATGGTGGGAATCACCGGAACAAATGGGAAAACAACGACCTCCTTTTTGGTAAGGCATCTTTTGGATGGACTCTGCGGGACCTGTGGATTAATAGGAACCATAGAATACATTATCGGACAACAGCGGTATCAAGCGACTCGGACAACTCCTGATGTATCGATGAATCACAAAATGCTCCGTGAAATGGTCTTACAGGATTGCAAAAATGCTGTCATGGAAGTGACGTCACATGCCTTAGACCAAGGAAGGGTGAGTCATGTCGAATTTGATGTGGCAGTCTTTACAAATTTAACTGTGGATCATTTGGATTACCACCTCACAATGGACAACTATTGCTCCGCAAAAAATCAGCTTTTTCGTTCTTTAGATCCACGCAGCATTCACAAACCCTTTAAGAAGGCTGCTATCGTGAATGTTGATAGCCCATGGCATAAACCCATGTTAGAAGGTTGTAAGGCTTCAATACTCACTTATGGTGTGGAGCAGCCAGCGGATGTCAAAGCATCAGATATTGAAATGGGTGGGCATGGGACAACCTTCAAGTTGACTTACGAGAATAAAACACATATTTGCAAAAGCCCTCTAATCGGTCGATACAATGTCTACAACGTTCTTGCAGCCGTTTCGGTAGCTTTGAGTCGGCAAATCCCTGTAGAAACCATTTTAGAAAGAGTCTCTACCTTTGTATCCGTTCCAGGACGCCTTGAACCCGTTCCAAATGCATTAGGATTACAAATTTATGTCGACTTTGCCCATTCTGACGATGCCTTGACAAATGTTTTGGACTGCCTGCAAGAACTAAAAAAAGGTGGACGCATCATTACAGTATTTGGCTGTGGGGGAGACCGGGATCAAACTAAGCGTCCATTGATGGCAAGAGCTGCCGAAGAGCTTTCGGATATGTGTATCGTGACCTCAGACAACCCTCGTTCGGAAGATCCGGCAAAAATCGTACAGCAGGTCTTCAGCGGTTTTAAACAGGGGCATAAACACATCATTGAAATAGACCGCTATGCTGCCATTGAAAAGGCGATTAATATCGCCACTGCACAAGATGTTATTCTCATTGCCGGCAAAGGACATGAACCTTATCAAATTTTTGCCCACAAAATTATCGAATTTGATGACAGAAAAGTAGCTGCGCAAATTTGCAAATCGAAACAGGCTCTTTCATGATTTCTCAAAGTTTCCACAATAAATTATTCCTATGGGTTTTTGCATTTTGTTTTTCCATGATTTTTTGGGTCGATGCACGCCCTTTGGAGAAATGGTCCATGGTTTCAGTGCAAACCAATCCATCTCCAATAGCCTCACAAACGGCTCGAAGACTTTTAAAACCTGATCTCAGCCCCATCATTATCATTGATCCCGGTCATGGCGGAAAGGATTTGGGGACGTTCTCAAAAAAAGTACCGAAGTATCAAGAGAAATTTCTAACGTTATCAACAGCATTTATGTTGAGAGAGTATCTAACAAAAATGGGCTATTTGGTGATG
>JABDBC010000109.1 GCA_013288825.1 Chlamydiota bacterium | reverse complement strand
TATTATAAAACTCACTAATTTGTTAACTTAATAATAATATTTGGAGAATATATGTTGAAATGGATGATGATTTTATGTGTTGCACTTTCAGCAACCCTAAGCGCAGAAATAAAAGTATTAGCCTTTGCAGGCAGTACTCGAGAAGAATCAGTTAACAAGAAATTGGTTTTCGAGGCAGCAAGTATAGCAGCTCAGCTGGGGGCAACCGTAACCGTCATCGATTTGAAGGATTATCCGATCCCATTATATGATGGCGATATCGAAGCCAAAGAAGGAATGCCTAATACAGCTGTACAGTTGCGCCGCCTGATGATTGAAAGTGATGTGATATTGATAGCATCGCCAGAGTTTAACGGATCTCTTTCAGCATTACTTAAGAATGCAATTGAATGGGCATCGAGAAGTGAAAATGCAGGACCATCGCGCGAAGCCTTCAAAGGAAAGAAATTTGCGATCATGAGTGCCTCACCAGGATCGAGTGGAGGAGCTAAGGGATTAGTCCATTTGAGAGCTATCATAGAAAATGTGGGGGGAAAAGTCGTTCCACAGCAAGTTGCAGTGCCAAATGCCTATAATGCTTTTGATGAGAACGGAAACTTGAAGGAGGAAAAGATCAAAATCGAGCTTCAAGAGCTGGTTCAAACAGCAATCACAGGCAAATAAAGTCCAGTATTTAAGGAAAAGAATAATATTCGGGCACGGGCACGCACACGGGCTCGGGCACGATTTTATGAATCTTTTTCACACTGCCCTGAGGGATGCAGTACCCCCTGCCGCCCACGATTCGCGCATTTTTTTTGTTGAAAAAAAATTGCCGCAAATGCGGCAAAGGCATGTAGCCACATGCGTGAGCCTGTGGTAAAATCCAATCAAACATAAGCAGCGCTAGCGGCGACAGAAATCAGCGAAAATGTTCAGCATCAAGTAGGTGTCGACATTCGAATCATTATTGTATAATTCGAGAAATCCTTGTACTCTTCCTGGGAATATTGAAAATATAAGAAAATCTCTTTGACTAAAATCCTCTTTTAAAATTACGGTAGTTCTAACTCAAAATCCTTGCATTAAAATAATAATGAAATGGCATACCTTTTTTGAAAAACGTTGAGGACATCTCTTATGATCAAACTGCCTAAATATCTACTTCTTTCCCTTTGCCTAATAAGTCATTTAAACGCTGCTGTTGATGATTTTTCTGTCCCTCTATCTACTCCTGAGCAAATAATTGCCTTAACAGATCATGCCGATAGCCTAATTGGCGGCGTTGTCAGCCCTTTAGCTGGCCTGCCTCGCCTACAGGAAACAGACTTAATTGCAAAAGGAGCTCAAGATCTGCTTCTTTCAAGAACATATATTCCGCATTACATGCCCTGTAGCTTTCATTGGAACATCAATCACGATGAATGGCGAGATCGCCACTTACAAATATGAACAGCAAAAAAGACAGAACAAATACAAACTGAAAGAAAACAAAAGTTCTCAAAAGTATCAATACTCTCTCACTACTCCTCGTGTTTTAACAGGCATTGACAGTCCTTTTTTTCAGACTCAAATGGCCAATTCAATAAATCTCAAATTGTACAATATCAGTATACCTATGCAGGTAAAGTCAGTCGTATGACTCGCGCTGCCGGTACAAGTGAGTCACGCACCACAATTTTTGCTTACACACCATCGAGAAAACTGGCCGCAAAAACCCTACCAGATCTCACAACCCTATGCTATTTGTATAGTCCAGAAGGTTACTTGCGCAGGTTATCCTCGCTTGACGGTTGTTTAAGTCATGTTTTTGAATACAACAACAATGGAGTATGGATTAAAGCAACCGATGAATTAAATCATGTTGAGGTCATACGTGAGCTGGATTTATTTGGCAATGTTATTTGTGAAAAGTTCTCAACCGGTCCCCAAATAGACACAAGTTATGATCTATTCGATCGACCTATCTCCAAGCATATTTCTGGAGTAGGCACGATCCAATATAGCTATGATCCACTCCATCTGAAAAGTATCACAAGACTGAAAGAGGGTGAAGAGCTTTATACGCATAGCTATACAGAGTACGATCTCAGTGGCCACTTGTTAAAAGAGGAACAGCCAAATACTCTGGGAGAAATTCGGCATTCCTATTTCCCTACAGGGCATGTTAGACACATTGTAGGACCCTATTTTTCTGAGCAGTATCAATATGATGTCTGCGATAGATTGATTAAAAAAGAGTCCGATGACAGCGCATGGAATTATGACTACGATCCTCTCTCTCAATTGACGAAGGAAATCTCCAACGATCAGCTTTATGAGTATGAGTACGATGCACTGTACAACCGCATTCAGAAAAATGGGCAAACTTCATCCATTAATCATTTAAATGAGTTGTTAAATCAAGGAGAAGTCTCTTGCAAGTATGATCTAAATGGAAATCTAATAGAAAAATGTAAGCAGAATGAAATTCTACAATTCGCCTACGACCCACTAAACAGGCTAGTTAAAGTTGTCACTCCGGAATACAAAATTGATTTTGTATATGATCCCTTGGGAAGGCGTTTGAGCAAGACTGTGGAGCAACAAAATTCTGATAATCAGTGGATCCAGACTTTGCAGGAAAACTACCTATACGATGGTATGGAGGAGATTGGAACTGTAGGCGCTCAAGGTAACCAGAAGCAGTTCCGTCTTTTGGGAAATTCAATTGCACCTGGAATGGCTGCCACTGTCGCAGTTGAACTCGAGGGCAAATCCTTTGCAACGTGCTGTGACCCTCAAGGAAATATTAGAAGTCTTGTAGATATCTCAACGCAGGAAACTGCAGCTGACTACCAATTCACAGGTTTTGGAGAAATGCTAAAGGCGCAGGGGCCCTATGCAGCGAATAACCCTTGGAGTTATCACAATAAGAGAATGGATAGCGAAACAGGGTTGATTTATTTTGGCCATCGCTATTACGATTCAGAGCTAGCTCGTTGGTTGTCAACAGATCCAGAAGGATTTGTAGACAGTATGAACTTGTATCAGTTTTTGATGAACGATCCCTACTGTTATGTGGACCCTGATGGACGGATTGCATGGATGATTGCTATCCCACTTTTCACTTGGGGAGCTGCAGGATTTGGAGTAACGTTAACTGCTATTTCAGCAGTAACCGTTCTGGAGGCTGCAGGATATGTTGCAGGTGCTTGTATTCTAGGTTCCGTCGTTCAGAAGGCAGGTGCTGTTGTATTGAATGGCATTACTGCTGATCTCGATACAGGAATTCCAGAAAGCGTTCAAGAGGATACAGCTGATGACACCTCGACAGAGGATAAAAGGAAAAAGATCAAGACTACCCCAAATACCATTGAAGAGCTAGTAACTTTAGAAGAGGCTAAAGCAGGGGCCGGTGACGAGATTCTGAAAGACAAGATCAATGATCCCAGATATAAAGGAACATGGAAAAAAATTGAACATGTACATGAACTTCATGACAAGACAAAAATAATTGTCCATTATTGGGAACATAAAGTGACACAAGAAAGAAAGGAATTTAAAATTAAAGATAAAGAAGAACAACTAAAAGGGCGTAAATGATTGTCAGATGTATTGCGAAGTTTGGAAAAGATCTCCCGCAAGATTGCTTGGTGCCTAAATCTGGCTTTGATATAAAACATGAATATCGCTTGATCATAAATAAATGTTATACCGTTTATGACATGACAATATTTTCAGGTTATCTGTGGTACTATATAAGTGATGAAACGGGTACTTCTTGGCCGCACTGGAATCCTTCTCCACTCTTTGAGGTTGTGGAAGGCAGGTTATCAAAGTATTGGGTATATTCTTTTGATAAAGGAATAGATCAAAGATCAACAATAGTGAGATTGGCATATCCTGAATGGGCGAACAATCCCTATTATCTTGATGCATTAACAGATGGGGATGACGAGGAGGTCGCAATTTATGAGTTATACAAGGAAAAAATGGACTTAGAGTTTCCTAATCCATCTGTCATGGAAAAGGCAGAGATTCTAGACAGCAAATGGTTGATGTGTCCACCGTGTATTGATGCATGGGAGTCAGTTTCTACAGATGGCATGGTTAGATGTCCAAAATGTAATCACCTCTTGCATAATCCAAGATATGTAAACATCCATTATGTTATGGGGGAACCTGTTATTAAAAAATAATTGCCTTGGTTTTCAATCTCACTTTTACCTGACGAAACCTGCGAGCCTAAGAAATGAACAAGCTAAAAAGACATGATCTCGATCGCATACGGAACGAATCCCGGCCAAACCTCAAATTTTGACAAGTCCAGGCGACAAAATTCTATGGAACTTTAGTGTTATTTGTTGGAACTCACTCATTGATGCGATATGCTTTGGCCAGTTTTAGGACCGAATTTTTGTTGTGAAGAATGATCCAAGATGCCCTTGATGGAAATACCCGAAAATGATCCTGATAGCGTATGGCCTCGTCATCGGTCATTGGAATTACAACGATGTATTGTCCTTCGTTTAGATGAAAAGCTGGGGAATTAGCACCCATTGAGTACCATTTGGAATTATCACTAAGTATGAACGTCTTTCCTTCAGGCATATCGCAGTCTTTCCATGGAGTGATTTTCATCACCTCTAGGGTTACAGACTGAGACAAATTTTGAGAAAACCCCAGAGTCATTTGATTCAGGTCCGGAACGTCCGCGAAAACAGAAACATTTAAAAGAACTAGCACTGAAAATATTAAATAATTAATTACGTGCATACAAACCAATTTGTTGATTTAAGTTGTATGATTATAAATAATCATATACTTTTGAGATTGAAAAGTCAATTAAAGCGTAAGGAAAGTGTAAGAGATGTGCCCGCAAAATAGAAATGATCAGCTGTGCGTGGAAATACTGTTTTCCTAGTTGTAGCCCTGGAATTGATGAATGCGAGAAAATTGTCGACTGCCCTGAGCATCGAAGATGCGATTCTATCTAGCCCAGGCTGAGGAAGCCCTGAAAGGGCGCGCGACGGCCTGGGTGTCATCCACACATAACTACAAGCCCCGAAAGGGCGACTCTTTGATGTTTTTGAATTTTTAAGGGATCAGAAAATTCTCACAGCTCGATTAGGTTTGTGGTCTTATGTTGAGTCCATGATCATTGCTATCAAGTTGCGTAAACGTTCGAGTATTCATCTTTTCCCCTATCTTGCCCTTTTCGATATCCTTGCGTAGATGAAAATCCTGCCTATCGACAGATCTTTTAAAGGTTGTGTCCATTTTCCTCTCAAAATCGCGCTTAGCCTCTGCATTCCTCTCCTCAGTTCTCAATTGTTGAGATCTGCGAACATCACTCAGGGCCTTGCTAATGACCCCTTCAAAGAATCGTTCTAATGCTTTTTGGGGCTGCTTAGAGGGTTCTGCCGCAACTTGACCATCTACTGGATGTGAGGTTTGCTCGGCTTTATTTTTTTCGTCAGCCCGGGCCTTTTCTGCAGCCGCTTGCTTCTCAGCACGTAATTCGGCATTAACTTGGGATATGGCCTGCAGCCACATCGCTGTTTGCCCAGCAGTAAGAGCTTTACCTATGCGTTTATCGTCTGATAAATCGATTCGCTCGCCGCCGACAATCAAGCCGCCTCCAAGGCCCCTCTCCTGCCTCGCTTTGCGCCTCTCTTCAAAGTCCGGTGTGAAGTGCAGAAGGCCAAGTTCATCGTATATAGCGATTAGTGTATGCGATTCTGGTGAATCTGCGGATTCTGCTACAGATTTTGCTTTAATGTCTTTTATGTGGCCTAGGTCGAAAGCTTTGACGTCACTAGAAGAAGCAAGAATTGCACGAGATTTAAAATTATGTGGAAGATCAGAGTCTATACTGCCGAGAGCAGCACATTTTTCAGAAACTCGTTCATCAACAGCTTTAGGATGACCAACCGCAGCTGGTACTTTATCAGCTTCTAGTGAAACTGGCGTTACCTCAAATCCTAATTCTTGAAGCAGTAAGTCTTCATTCTCCTCAGCTGCTGACAATACTTTATTTGCAAGATTACTTATTGAAGAGTCTTCTGGAGATCCATTTTTTGCACTCGGAATGGAACCTGCAAG
>JABDBC010000108.1 GCA_013288825.1 Chlamydiota bacterium | reverse complement strand
AGATAAATTTATGAAAAAAAAACCTGAGGATTACAATATTTTTGACTTTGCATCAAAGCAAAAAAAAAATATTCCCCCCAAAAAAACTGCCCCTTTGCCAACGCCAAAAGCCATGCCAGAACACCCTACTGAACAGATCTCTCAGGAGGATGCCCTGCAGATGCTTGACCATCTAAAAACTATGCAACAAGATCTCGCAGGAAAACTGGAAGCGGCTTACATTAAAGCTGGGCTCTCAAAAATCGAAGTGAAAAGGTTCTTGGAAAACTTGAATGATCCTAGCCTTGAAAAGTTAGAAAATGAGATGATAGAATTGGAAAAACGCGTTTGGAACGCTTTGGGAAAAGAAGCACAGGCACTGCAAGAAAAAACGGATATGAATCATTTGTCCAAAGCCAGAAAAGCCAAAACAGGGGCGCGCCGCCGCTGGATTTCCACAAAATAAAACTTGAGTTGGTATATTATGATTGAATACATGGACCTGTTTTTGCCTCCCACAAGCCAATACCAAGTTCTTCAAACTTTTACATACAATCTCTCCGAAGCGCTCCTCCGCACTGGTATTCGCAATTCTGTCCTAGAATCCAAGCGAGATAGCCCTCAAGAGTTTGTAGACAAGATTTTAGCCAATCATCCTGAGTGCACCCTATCTTTCAACGGACTCCTCCCAGACGATAAAGGTCGCTTTTTCTCAGATATGATTGGAGTCCCTCACGTAGCATGCTTAGTTGATGCTCCTCAGCGATTTATCTCCCTGACACAGAATGCTAGAACAATTATTACTTGCGTGGACCGTTTTGATGTCGATTTTTTTCAAGGGTTGAATTTCAAAAATGTCCTCTTTATGCCACATGCTGTCGACCGCAACTTGTTTGTGGATCCAAAGCAACAGGATGATGAAAGGACGTACGACATTCTCATGTTAGCGTCATTTATCGATTATGAAGGCATTAGAGAAAAATGGCATAAAGACCTTGTTCTTGGAGCGATTTGGGAAGAGGCTGCTGAATTGATCTTATCAGACCGGACAATTTCCGCTGCACAGGCTATTGCCAAGGCAATTGACAAACATACCTCAAAGAAATCAAACTTTGATCCTACAAAAATTGACTTTCTAGTCATCATCGATGAAATTGAAGATTACATTAATGGCAAAGATCGCGTAGACCTTTTGAAAGCAATCAATGGTGTTGGAAATATTCACGTTTTTGGCTCCGGCAAACAGGGATGGCAGAAGGCTCTGAAAGGGGTTCCAAACATTATCTTTCATAATCCGGTCCCCTTTCCTCATGCCATCAAGCTGATGAAGCAGAGTAAAATTGTACTCAATAGCTGCCCTTCAATAAAAAATGGTGCTCACGAGCGCATTTTCACAGGCATTGCTTCAGGGGCTGCTGTGTTAACAAATAACAATCTGTATATGCATGAAAATTTTGAACATAAGAAGAACATACTATTCTATCAACATGGCCACTGGGAGGCTGTTCCTTCCCTTATAGAAGAGTATTTGAAAGACTCAAAGAAAAGGGTGGCTTTAGTTGAAAAGGGTCAAGAGATCGTTAAGAAAGGGCATACGTGGGATCATCGTGCTGCAACATTAGTGAACGAGCTTGGTCCCATCCTCGAAAAAATGTCCCCTGTGTGAACTACGGTCTTTCCGCGAGGATTAGATTAAACGCAAAGGCGCAAGAAAGGACAAGGGACGTAAAGGACATAAGGGACATAAAGGACAAGGGACGTAAAGGACAAGGGACATAAAGGACCCGGGACATAAGGGCGAACGGCATAATTGTCCCTTACGTCCCTTGTCCTTTACGTCCCTTATGTCCTTTACGTCCCTTGTCCTTTCTTCGCGCCTTTGCGTTTAATCTAATCCTCGCGGAAAAGCTCTTGTTCTACTGAATCACAGCATTTGCATTGAGATCAAAGTTGGCTTTTGACATCGGCTCACCTTTGAAAAACCACTCCGACTTAGGACTGCTGCCCGCGTACGAAATCGCTTCCCCATGCCTGCGATCGTCCTTCCAATTAATTTCCTGTACAAGCTTATCACCGTCACGGTAGCGCCGCTCTATCCCGTTTTTCACCTGATTCTTCACAGTGAACTCTGTGTACTTCTGCCCATTTTGAAATAAAATCATCTTCCCTTCCTGCTTTCCATTGACCCACTCCTCAATGGTGTTAGGTTCTCCTTCTGGAAGATAACTCTTCTTAATGCCTGAAATCATCCCATTAGCATAGGGAATGATCTCTTTAGGAGCTCCATTGGGATAAAATGTCGTACGCAAAGTCATCATCCCATTTTGGATTGTGTCCTTTGATATGATTTGCCCATAAGGATCGCGGAGTATGCGTACGCCTTCATGATTTTCAACCCATGAATCTTTGTTATGGCGTGGATCATAATACTCTGCACGCTCTAGCAATCCTGTAGAGTCATAATTCTCGATGCTTTTGGGAGCCCCGCTTTCATACCAGTATGTTAGCACCTTTTCGTCTTGGTCACCTTTGAATTGGGTCTGCACGCTGGGCGCTCCCGATAAATAGTAAACTGTTGACTGAGCTAACTTGCCATTGCGATAGGATTCCATCTTTTCGATTGTGGAGCTGTGAGGGAAACTGTAGCATGTTTCCCCTTCTAGAACTCCTCCTGAATAACTTTTTTTCACTTCAACACCATTTTTCAACATTGTGACCACTTGGCCATGCTGCCCCTGTTCCTTCCAATCCTGCGGGGGAACTTCAACACCATATCTGTGTACATATGTTTCTTGAACGACTTCTTCTTCGCTGTAATATCTGTTTACACAAGAAGTTAGCAGGGTGCTAGCTACCATTAGATTTAAAGTAATATAACGCATCGATTCCTCCATTGATAATTCAAGTATAAGTAAAAAAGTAACAAGATGTTCAGGCATACACATCAGGCTAAGACAGGAGACGTCATAGAAGAAAAGTAACAGGATATGCAGGATCGCAAGCGGCAGGATATGAAGGATGTCCTGCCTGATCCTGCATATCCTGTTACTTTTCTTCTATGACGTCTCCTGTCTTAGCCTGTTGCATATGACTGCACAATCGCGTTGACATTCGTGATGATTCTATCGTGTTCAGCATCGACAATGGGCTGCTCTACGGTCTTTGTACGATCCCTGTAGACAAAATGCAGCGTAACATTCTGCATTCCTGCCTCTAACTTATCGCTGCGATAAATATCTTTTAACGAAACTTCCTCAAGCAATGGTGAACCAACTTCCCGAATAGCTGTCAATAGTTGCTGAAGGGTAATTGTCTCGGGTATAGTTAGGGTCCAGTCTCGCTCTGAAGCGGGATATATGGGCAACTCTTCCATAAGCTGCATTGTTTTTCTAACTTGCAGTAGATCATTCAAACTGAGCTCTGCATAATAAATGGGCTGAGAAACATCAAGACGCCGCTGAATCGATGGATGAACTTCCCCTAAAGAACCTATTTCAAGTTCCCCGACAAAAATCGAAGCTTGCCTTCCAGAATGCAGTGTGGAGAAAGAACTGGGTTTGAAAATGACATCGTCAACATTCAACAGGGACAGCAAATTTTCCACTATGCCTTTCAAATCAAAGAAATCCACAGATTCCGATTTTTTATCCCAATGATAGGGGTTTCTCGACCCGGTCAATATTATTGCTGCAACGGCTTGCTCTTTGTAATTATCCTCTTCTTTGAAATGAGTCCGCCCTATTTCGAATCCGCTAATATCGCGATTTTGGTGATCAATATTGTACTTCACAACCTGTAGCAAACCGGGTAACAGCGAGGTTCTAAGTATCGATTGCTCAATGGATGTGGGATTTAACACATGGATGAGCGCTTCGGGAGGAATCGTAGTATCATTCACAATATTGCAAATGGAAGGTCCAATTAAATCACATGTCAAAAACTGCTGCAACCCATTTGCAACGAGCCTTGAAGACACTTCTCGCTCAAACAAAAAAATGGGAGCGTGATTAAGCGAAGAGGCTTGATAGCGCGCGGGAGACTTCTCAATATTTTCAAATCCGTAAATGCGTGCCACTTCTTCAATAAGATCTATCTCCTGAGAAATATCTGCTCGATAAGTAGGAATGGACACTGTAAACACATCTTGATTATCCCAGTGATAGTTCATGCCAAGCCTTTGAAAGATTCTCTCAACCCCGCTGACGCTGAACTGCATTCCTAAAACATGGTTGATCCGACTCAGCCTGCAGGTGGCTTTTTTTTCAGGAAAATTCCCTGCTTTAATATCAATAACTCCCTCACAAATTTGCCCGTTTGCGAGCTCCTGAATCATTGTCGCAGCATAATCTAATGCAGTACACGTTTGATTTGGATCTACTTGCCTCTCAAATCTCTTAGCAGCATCTGTTGTTAATCCCAGACGCTTACTGGTCTTTCTAATTGTTCCAGGATGGAATACTGCTGCTTCCAGCAATACGTCAACGGTCTTTTCGGTCACTTCAGAGTTTTGCCCTCCCATAATTCCCGCTAAAGCAACTGGCTTTTTTTGATCGCATATCAGGATATCCCCTTCTGATAGCTCCCGCTCTTTGCCATCAAGAGTGGTAAAACGCTCTTTTTCCTTTGCTCCTCGCACAATAATTGCGGCCCCTTCCAGAGTCTGATAATCAAAAGCGTGCAGGGGTTGTCCCATTTCCAACACGACGTAGTTTGTGATATCTACAACGTTATTAATCGGGCGGAGACCACAGGAAATAAGCCTACGCTGCAGCCATGTTGGGGAGGGCCCAACTTGTATATTCTTTATCAATCTGCAGGCGTAGCGTGGGGTTTGTTTTGAATCTTCTACTTTGACAGTGATGTATTCTTTTATATCATTGTTATTTTCTTGGAAAATTTTGATTTCAGGATAGCGTATAGGTAGTCCTGTGGAGGCAGAAAGCTCTCGAGCAACGCCAATAATGCTGGCGCAATGGCCAATGTTTGGAGTGAGCCCTACTTCAAAAATGGTATCCTCAAAAAGGGTAGCAACGTCAGTTCCTTCCTGGATGTCTTGTGAAAGCTCAATAATTCCGTCATGGTCATCGCCAATGCGAAGTTCGCGCGAAGAACAGAGCATGCCAAACGACTCAACACCGCGAATTGTTGTGCGTTTAATGGAAGTGGATTTGCCATCTTGATCTCGAAGTGTTGCCCCTTCCATAGCAAAGGCCACCTTGATGCCTGGGCGGCAATTGGGGGCTCCACACACTACCTGAAATGATTCTGAGCCCGTGGAAACAGTGGCTACGCATAGTTTGTCTGCAGAAGGGTGCTTTTCAACCTTTGTGACCGATCCCACGACAATGCGATTTAGGCCAAGAGCGATTGTTTCGATATTTTCGACTTCGATGCCGGCAAAAGTGAGTTTTTTAGCTATCTGCTGAGGACTTAAGTTTAAATCTATGTATTTTTGAAGCCAATTTAGGGAGATTTTCATATAACTCTGTTCTACCGTTTAAATTTTCAAAAAGCAACTCGTCCACTCAAGATACAAAATCCAGAATAGAAAAAAAAGAGAGAAGTAACAAGATAGGCAGGAGCAGCTCAGGCTGGCAAGGCAACGTCTGAGAAGAAAAGTAACAGGATATGCAGGATCGCAAGCGGCAGGATAGGAAGGATAGTGAGCATCCTCCATATCCTGCCGCTTGCGATCCTGCATATCCTGTCACTTTTCTTCTCAGATGTCTCCTTCCTAAGCTTGATACCCGATCCTGCCTATCTTGTTACTGCTTTCTTTTTTTTGCAGACAATGGTAGGATCGTGTTCTTAAACTTTCACTAAAGGATACAAATTATGACAAAAGAACGCACTTTATCAATCATTAAGCCTGATGCAGTTGGAAAAAATCACATCGGCGATATCATCTCCCGTTTTGAACGTGCTGGCTTGCATGTTGTTGCTGCAAAATTAACCCACCTATCACAAAAACAGGCCCAAGAATTTTATGGTGTTCATAAAGGGCGCCCCTTCTTCAACGACTTAGTGAAATTTATGATCACAGGACCCATCTTGATCATGGTACTGGAAGGACAAAACGCAGTTCTCAAAAATCGAGAAATTATGGGTGCAACCGATCCTAAAAAAGCTACTCCAGGCACCATTCGCGCTGATTTCGCAACATCGATTGATGAAAACGCCGTTCACG
>JABDBC010000107.1 GCA_013288825.1 Chlamydiota bacterium | reverse complement strand
TCCGCGAGATTGGTCATACATATTAGCGGTTTGCATGGAATTAATAAATGCTGAAGCATCGATCCAAACTGGGGGATATTTGAACTTTGCAACATCCAGTAGCAAAAAAGAATCGCTTTCTTCATCATAGGCCGCTATTGGTGACCAATGACCGATTCCCTCTTGATTTAGGGCTTTTCTGTGATAGAGTGCTAGAACACATTGATTTGGTTTTTGTAGAGCAGAGATTATCAAAGAACGGATCTCTTCATGGGACAATTGTTGAGCTTCATATTTGAGCACGTTAATTGGGAAAGTCTTTAAGACTGTTGCCATTTCCTCCAGCGCCAATCCACGTTCAGCCACGTCGTTCTGATCAATAACTGCAAGCACATTGTCAGAAAAAAATTCCTCTTGGGTAAACATGCGATATTTTCCCAAGATTTTAGATGGCGGCGCTTCAATTGACAGGGCGTTTAACGTTATCACACATGTAGCAACGCCACAATACTTCAAATTAATTTGAGATTCATAAAAGCGGAGTAATTTCCACAACGGTTCTTTTGCCTTGCTATTTTGCAATCGCTTAATTCCTTCAGGGGAATCCCAGACTTTCAAGAGCTCATTGTCTTCTATCGAAATAGAATTAGTGGGTTGAGGGTTTGCATTGTTTTCGGCAGCAAATGCACTCAGAAATAAAGATATAGGGATTATAAAAAGTATAATGTGTTTCATTGCATAATCCTTTCGTTTTTTAATCAAATAATACTAAAAAATGTAATATATTTCAATATAAAGTTACAGTTAGAGCTGTTGATTATTTAAATATAAATAAAGGAAAATTGCTTTGGAGAAAATTCTATTTTGACATTACGATGGATCTGAGTCAAAACCATTGGAATAAGAACAATGCAGTGCATGCTTTTAAAAAATTGACAGATTATAAAAATACGTGTGTACAAAATACGTACATCATGTATAATGAGATCTGATATAAGGAGGTTATTATGAGGCAAGATCGCATTGAGATTAGGACCAGCAGAAGCGAAAGAAGACAATTTGAAGAAGCGGCATGTCTTATTGGGATGAACCTTTCGGAATTCTTGCGCAGAACTGCTCTAGAGAGATCTTCTGAAATCATTCGTCGCAACGATTCCATTATTTTATCTAATGAGGATAGGGATGCTTTTTTAAAGGCCTTGGAGAATGCTCCAGAGCCAAACAAAAAGTTGAAACAAGCTCTCAAACATCACAAGCGACTAATTAAAACTGAGTAGACAGTATGGTGATTGTCAAATCTATTGAAGATGTAAAATCAAACATATTCAATGAATTTTCATGCGGAAATATCGAACTAGATACTTATCTTAAAGAATTCGCAAGACAAAATCACAAAAAAGGGATTGGCAAAAGTTTTGTGGCTTTTTCCGAAAATCGCGTAATTGGATATTATACTCTAAGCATGGCATGCATTGAATTTACTGAAATTCCAGAAGGCTACAACCGTGGAATTCCAAAATACCCAGCCCCTGTTGCTAAAATTGGTCGTTTAGCTGTTCAAGCTGAATTCCAGGGAAAAAAGATAGGAACAGCTTTGCTTATTGATGCTTTGAAGAGAATTGTGGAAGCATCAAAATCTGTCGGTGTCTTTGCCGTGATTGTTGATGCTAAAAATGATTCTGCTAAAAGATTCTATGATGGATTTGGCTTTATACCATATGGAAAAGATGAACTATCTTTATATCTCCCTATTAACACCGTAACAAAATTGTTGAAATAAGAGTGCTTTTAGGTTTTCAGATCTCTCTTGCTACTGATGATGAAGTAGGCGGCCAACACTACAAGAAGAGCCCCAAAAAGAGCCGATGCTGTAGGGACTATTCCCCAAATCATCCAATCAATAATCCCCACAAAAACAATCGAAGTGTATTGAAAAACACCCACTTTTGAAACTGGAGCGTACTTATAACCTTCAACGATAAAAATCTGAGCTAATACTAAAGATGCTCCTGCCAGTGCGGCAAGGATGATTTCTTTCATTGGAGGCAATTCACCTGCAAAGAAAAGCAGGGGCAATTGTAAAATTAGCGAAAGAAAAAAATAATAAAAAATGACCCTTAATGAGGGGTCTGTTGATGAAAGTAGTTTGATCATGAAATAGGCAATTGCCAACGACATACCAGAAGCCAAGCCAATCAGATCCCCAGACTGCTCAAAGATTTGAGCATTCGGTTTAATTATAATAATAATCCCTATCAACCCTAATCCAATCGCAAGCCACACTCTTGTTGAGATCTTTTCCTTCATGAAAATGATTGCTAAAATTGGAAGATAAATGGGAGCAACATTGAATAGAAGGGTTGCATTAACAAGTGGAATATAGTGCATCGACAACATGTAGAGAAAGCTTGCAGCACATCCAAAAGCAGCTCGGCAAAAATGATAAGGAAAATGTTCCGATTTTAAATAACTGAGCCCTTTGAAAAGAATAAATGGCAAGAGGAGGATTGTGCTAATCAGATACGTGATGAAGCTAATCCATATTCCCGAATCATTGACGTAAGCAGCCTTTGTCAATACTCCGAAAACCGCCATAAAAAAGAAGCCAATGATGACAAGTATGCTTCCCTTAACTAAATTCACTTGTGTATTCATGCGAATTCCCATTATTTGAAATAACATCGACCTTGACACCTTCCTGAATTCTATCTGAGGGGATAACTACGATGTGTTCATTCTCTTTAAGGCCTGAGGTGATTTCTATCTGATTACCATAATCTCGGCCGATTTGTACCTGACTGAGATGTATGACATTACTTTCGTCTACAATGGCTACATGAGGAAATCCCGAACGGATAATAATCGCCGTTGTAGGGATGATAAAATTGATCTTATCGGGTATCAAAAAGAACTTCACACGTCCGTACAAGCCTGCATATAAAATCCCCTCCGGGTTATCGACATCTACCTCAGTCAGCAACGTGCGTGCAACAGGATCCAATGCTTTTGCAAACCGAGTAACCTTGCCTTGAAATACTTGGTCGGGCAATTGGACAATAGTGACTTCGGCCTCAAGCCCTTCTTTGATTTGTGTGAAATAGGTTTGAGGGACATCGACAAAAAAACGGATCGTATGGGTTTGTGCAATTTGGAATAGCTCCTGGGGCACTCCGTTGACGGTCCCATAAATCAAGTGACCGACGTCGATCAGGCGCTGGATAATGATTCCATCAAAGGGCGCATAGATATACTTGAACTGTTGTTGGTAGGTCAATCTCGAAACATTTTTCTCATTTGCTGTCACAAGGGCTTCAGTGGAGAGTAAGTTAGCGTTATATTGATCGACCTCTTGTTTTGGAACCGCTTCTGAATTTTTATTCCAAAGCTTTTGCCAGCGATCGCTGGTGATTTTGGCAATGTCTCTTTCTACCATGGAATTTCTTAGATCTGCCTGTGCTTGTGCCAGCTCTTGATCCGTCTCTGGAGTATCGATTTCAGCTAAAAGATCTCCTTCTTTTACAAAATCGCCAATGTCGACCAAATAACGAAGCAAATACCCATTGACTCGAGCCCATATTGGGGTAAGGTGCCATGCTTGCGCTGAGCTTGGAAGAATGAGTTCAATAGGTTTGGTATTTGGCCTAAGTTGCATGATGGAAACTTTGGGCAAGGGATCTTCAGCTGCAAGTGCATCGATCCTTTTTGTATTTATCATGTGAGGAATCCATCCCCAGAAAAAGAGAAGTAATAGCCCAACAGCTATCACACCGATGAGCCACCATCGTCGAACAGGGGGTCGTTGATCTATTGGGGAGGGTTCCGTCATTCTATGCCTTCTTGTTTTATGGATTGGTGTTCTGGTGGGACGTATGGTTTAGGCTTGTCGTGTAGATAAGGATTTTCCTTATGACGCAGGTAAGAAAACATCACCGGAACAAAAAACAATGTGGTTAATGTTGCTACAGCAAGTCCTCCAATGACAGCTTTGCCTAAAGGAGCGTTTTGCTCGCCCCCTTCCCCCAATGCCAAAGCCATGGGAATCATACCGACAATCATTGCTAGAGCGGTCATAAGGATGGGGCGGAGTCGTGTTTCAGCCGCTATTTGGATTGCATCGATGCTCTTTTTACCCTCTTTTAATTGAAAATTTGCAAAAGTCACTAACAAGATACTGTTGGCTGTGACGATCCCAATGCTCATGATAGATCCCATGAGTGAAGGGATGTTGAAGGTTGTGCCAGTAAGAAATAGAGCCCAGATAATCCCTGCAAATGCCCCTGGGATTGCCATTGTGATAATAAAAGGATCGAGCCAAGATTGAAAGTTAATGACCATGATGAAATACACCAGGATGATGGCAAAAATAAAACCAATTCCCAGACGACTGAAAGCGGTCTTCATATTTGAAACGACCCCGCTGACAAGTATGGTATTACCTGGGGACATTTGTTTGTTATATTTATCTACGATGACTTGGATGTCGGAAGCGACACCGCCAAGATCGCGATCTTGAACATTGGCAAAAATATCATACACAGGCTGAATATTGAGATGACTAGCCACTCCTACAGTTGTACGACGTTCAAGTGTACACAAATCACAAAGAAGTTGTGATTGCTTTGTGGCAGGGCTGGAGACAGGAATATGCAATAGACCTTCCACACTATTCACCCGGTACTTTGGATTTTGTACAGCAATCAGATAGGGGACTCCAGACTTCCTATCGAGCCAGAAATTTGGTGTGACTGTTGTGCTGTCGCTGAAGTTGAGAAGAACGTCATTGGTTACGTTAATCTGATTGAGGTTGGCAAGAGCGATTTGCGTTCGATCCACTTCCAGGAATAGCTCAGGGAGGTCGACAATTTGATGGAGATGAACATCGACAGCTCCAGGAACATGCGAGATCTCATCGATTAATTTATTTGCGATCTTTAAATTATTCTCTTGATCGTATCCTGAGACCTTTATATCAATAGGAGTGGGTAGTCCAACATTAAGGATTTGGTTCACCATATCGGCAGGTTGGAAAAAGAAAAGGAGATTGGGAAATTTTTCTTTCAGATGCTTGCGGAGCATCCTCATATATTGCTGGGTGGTGTATTTCCTTTCTGATTTAAGGGAGACCAGAATTTCCCCGTCGTAACCACCAACGGTTGTACTGTCTCCAAAAGCAAGTGTATAAGAGACAGGGTTTACCCCGATATTATCTATCAACATCTCAATGTCATCGGGATGGATCACTTTTCTCATTTCATTTTCCACTTCACTAAAAATCTGTGCAGTCACTTCAATTCTTGTTCCAGAAGCGGCTCTGACATGCAGCCGAAGCTGTCCGGCATCAATAGTGGGAAAGAAATCCTGCCCGATAAAAAGGGAAAGGACCATTGCGCTGGCAAAGATCAATCCAAAGATGATAAGCACGACAATTCGGTTTTCTAGTGACCACCGCAGCGAAGAACCATAACGTTTGCGAAATCGATCGAATCTATTCGAAAACTTGACGTGATAGCGATCTAAAGCAGTCTGAGGTCCTCCACCGGTGTACAAGTACATTTCAGGTGGCAATAGAAATTTGATCATGACAGGAAGAAGGGTCCGAGATAAGCAGTACGAGGCCACGATAGCATATACCACAGACATAGCAAATGGGGTGAACATGTACTTTGCAGGCCCAACGAGAAGGACAACAGGTAAAAATACGATGCAAATGGAGAGGGTGGATACGAAGGCAGGAATTGTCACTTCATAAGAACCATCTAAAATGGCCTGTAGCAACGGTTTCCGAGCACTGATGTTGCGGTGGATGTTTTCAATGGCTACTGTAGCATCGTCCACCAAGATTCCTATGGCCAATGTGAGCCCACCTAAAGTCATGATGTTAAGGGTTTCACCTGTCAGACTTAAAAAAACAATGGATGTCATAATAGAGAGAGGAATGGATATAAGGACCATTAAAGTACTGCGCCAGCTACCTAAAAATATCAGCACCATAGCGCCAGTTAAAAATGCGGCTAAAAATCCTTCTGTTACCACCCCTTCAATGGCTTTTTTGACAAATATCGACTGATCAAAGATCAAATCAATATTCATCCCTTTTGGCGCTGCTGCTTGTATGGTTGGCAAGAGTGCCTTCACTTGGTTAATAATGTCTAAAGTTGAGGCAGTTCCGTTTTTTAATACCTGCATCAAAACAGATCCTACGCCATTGCGTCGGACTATATTAGTCTGTGGAGCAAATCCATCATGAGCAAAGGCGACATCACGTAGAAAGACAATTTTGTCATCAACTTTTGCAATGGGAATATTGTTAAAGGACTCTGGTTCTACGGGCGTGTTGTTCATATTGATTGTGTAGTCATAATCCCCAATGCGAGAATCCCCTAGAGGTGTGGTGACGACCTGATTCAACAGCGCTGAATTGACGTCTCGAGCTGATAGACCGCGCGATTGTAGAGCCAACGAATTTACATCGACCATGATTTGGCGTACGACTCCTCCATAAGGTGTGGGGAGGGTTGCTCCAGGGATGGTGGCAATATTTTGCCGTATTCGCCAATTACCATAGTCATAAAGCTTGGATTCTGGAATCGATTCACCTGATAAGACC
>JABDBC010000106.1:5728-6649 GCA_013288825.1 Chlamydiota bacterium | reverse complement strand
ATATTTCCCTTCTTGCAAAGTCATATGCCGATTTTGTAAGTAATCTTGCATCGATGGATGGAAATTATATCAGATGTAATCCTGCAGGGTATCGGGAAAACCAACAAACATTTGCCCTAAGATTTGGCAAAGAGATGCGAAAAAGGCTCTTCCTGCCATGTGAGGCCATACCATGCGACCAAACAGACTTTGACGAACCTATGAAACGTGTCAATACGACACCTCAGAATCATCAACTATTGCAGTGGAACGAGTCCGCAGCTTGGGATGAACTCGCAGCATATTACAAACAATACTATAAAATAACAAATGGAATAATAAAGTGAGCTTAATCGGAGTCTGTTTCATCACTCATCGGGCAAAACATCATCTGCATTCTTGCCTTCCCCCATTCCTTAATTCCCCTCTGAAGCCTCGTGTTCTCGTAGTCAACTCCTCCTCAAACGATGGAACCATTGAACTAGCTCAAGCCATGGGCGCGGAAACCCTTTTAATTCCACGAGCGGAATTTAACCACGGAACAACTCGAGAAAGAGCTCGGAAATTTTTAGGCACCGAGATCGTTGTCATGATGACTCCAGACGCCTATGCTTCTGATACGTTAATGCTAAGCAAATTAATTGCCCCAGTTCTCAAGAAAGAGGCTGCAGTGTCTTATGCGCGGCAGCTTCCTCACCAGGATGCCGATTTTTTTGAATCCTTTCCGAGAGAATTTAATTATCCTGCTCAGAGTCAGCTCAGAAGTATCCGCGATGCCTCAAAATATGGTGTCTACACGATATTTTGTTCCAATTCCTGCGCAGCGTACCGCAATTCTGCTTTGGATGATATTGGGGGATTCCAATCGGTGTTAACCGGTGAGGATACTTCTGAGCTGACTCTGAGCAGGATAATTAAATTCTCTCGGAAAGGATTCAAAAA
>JABDBC010000106.1:0-5718 GCA_013288825.1 Chlamydiota bacterium | reverse complement strand
TCGGTGTTAACCGGTGAGGATACTGTGGCTGTCGCTGCTCTTCTTCGCAAAGGATATAAGATCGCATATGTCGCAGATGCCTGTGTGAGGCATTCTCATAAGTATACATTGAAACAAGAATTTCAGCGCCATTTTGACACAGGGCTTGCACGCAAACAACTGAAAACACAGCTATCATTGGGGCAGTTTGGAGTAGGGACAGATGAGGCACGCGGACAGGCCTATGTGAAGTGCCTTATTAAGAATGTTGTCAAAAAGAAGCCTCAATTGCTCCCTTATGCCGTTGTGCAAACGTTGGTGAAGTGGGTGGGCTATCGCATAGGGGCAATGAGCACGCGGGCACCCGTTGCCTTTAAACGCCTCTGCAGCGCACAGGATTTCTTTTGGGATTCCAGTGTTTCAAAAAAATCATTAAACGCAAAGGCGCAAAGCCGCAAAGAAGGGAAGGGACGTAAAGGACAAGGGACATAAAGGACATAAAGGACGTAAGGGACTTTAAGGGACAAGGGACATAAAGGACAAAGGACATTTGTGACACCTGTCCTTTATGTCCTTTGTCCCTTAAAGTCCCTTACGTCCTTTATGTCCTTTACGTCCCTTGTCCCTTATGTCCCTTCCCTTCTTTGCGGCTTCGCGCCTTTGCGTTTAATCCTCTTGGAAATGTTTTGGGATGAAATGGATTGTTTATATGCACATTTGGTTCTTGCTTATTTTGTTGTTGTTGAACGTCGGGTGTTCTGACAACCATTCTGCAAGCAACACAACATCCCTCCACACATTTCTTGGCCGCGAAGCTTCTTTGCCCGCTGTATATCGTGCTAAAGTACCTTCTGAATGGATCAGACGCGATCCTGATGCCACTACCAATCTCAACGATACGACACAGCCCATATGTACTTTTTTTCATTGGAGACATCAAGATTACAATACATAACTTTCCTGCCGATTCTTCTGAAAAAAGAATTCCCCCAAGTGCTCAGGTCGAACGCTGGAAACGGCAATTCGCTGTTTTGAATCCTCTCGAGTCCTTTTCTACTCCACAAGCCTACGCAGGCTATTTCGGACTTCAATTTGAAGGAACAGGAGTCATCTCAGAAATTCCAACTACAACATTGGCGTGGGCAATGCAAATGGACCCACGTCACTACTCCAATCTGACAGCGAAACAGCAATACCATCCAAAAGAAAAGGGGTATTTGCAGCAGATGGCAGCAGATTATACCATTAAGGCAATGGGACCTCCAGAGTCGATGGCAGAACATCGAGATGCCATCGTGAATTTTGCACATAGTTTTGAGCTTATCCAAGAGATCCCAGCTTCATGAATCGGTATATGTTGAAACTCTTCCATTTCTTAGGCGGAGTATACTTTGCAATCATTCTCATCGGCTTCGTAGCCCTTTTTGTTGCCTTAGGAACATTCATAGAAGCTTACACCGGCTCCCATCGCCATGCAGCTCTTTACACCTATCAACACCCTTTCTTTATTGCGTTGTTGATGGGATTTTTTATCAATATCCTATTTGCAGCACTACGTAGATGGCCTTTCCACTGGAAACATTTTCCATTTCTTGTCACCCACGTTGGTCTCTTGATGATTCTTATGGGAGTCATCGTCAAAAGCTATTATGGCGTTCAGGGCAATATGAGGATTGTCGAGGGTAGCGGTACGGACCTCATTGCAATCTCCAATAGCTTCTCCTTACATATAGAAAAACGGGCAAATGATGGAGTTGGACTTCTTACTGATGCATTGCCCATGAAAGAAGATTGGAGAGGGAAAATGATCGCAAAGATTCCAAAATCCTCCAAATTTCCACATCTTAAAATCGATCCTATTGCTTATATTCCCCATGCTATTGAGCAGCCTCAGTCTTGGCTGAAAGGTAACGTGGGCTACATCTACGGATTTTCCCCTTTTCTGACAGCAGATTTAGACGAACACAAGAATTCCCTCCCTGTTAGCTCTCGTTTGGCTTTGAATCCCTCCAATAAAGCCGAGTGGAACGTTATTGCAGGGAACACTGCCAATGTTTCAAACACCATTCAAAAGGCGTTTTTGCAAGAATGCAGGGTACTTGTTTCAGATGCTCACACCAATGCACCTTTGTATACAGGGAAGTTATTAGACACATTGAAAACCCCAGTTTTTTTGAAAGAGGGGACTTTGAGGTTAAGTCTACAATTGAATTTCCTACCAACTCAAGGATTCGAAGAACCTTCATTAATAGCATCCTTGATTGAGAATGATATGCATAGTCATTCATTGCCTATAGAAATCGAAGTGCCCTTAAGTGGATCTAGAGCCATATTCAATAAACAAACCTCGACAAATGCTAGCAAGCGAAGTTCTATTAATATCGATCTGCAGAATACGCCAACGCTACTTCTATTAGGGGCTCCAAATCGGGAAATATATCTTTGTGCCTTTGGACCCCATGGAGAAGTATACTGCGAGCAGCCTAGTTCCATTGTGATGTATGATCAAGGCTTTGGAGGCTATTCACAGCAAGCAAAGATCCCGTGCAATATTCTGTCGAGAAGGGAATGTGAAGAAGCTTTTTTGAAGCACGTTGCACAGAAAATGGATTGGAAAATGTTCTCTGCAAAAGATTTGAAGACCTGTCATTGGATGAGCAAATTATTCGACCAATTAGAGCCAAGGTTAGCGCAAGGAGAAAACTTTTATGATCTGTTGTGTGAACACGAGTGGCCGATGGTATCTCAGTTTCAAGGATTAAAGACATCGGAAATATTTAAACTTCTTGCAATGCAACTTAATGCGGTTGCTGACCAGCTGCCAGAGGTAGCAATTCCGGAGGATCAGGTTGTAAAGGCCAAGCTTTTGCAAATCTATTTTCAGCTTCGCGTTATTGATCTGCAGGAGTTGCCTGAAATGGCGGAGATAATAGAAAGGAGAGATCGATGGACGACATTAGAATCTCCTTTGACAATGCAGCATGACCCGGCTGCTCCTTTGAGCAAGCTTGAGGATAATCTTCCTGTCATGACATTCAGAATGCAGGAAGGAAAGAGGGTGGAAGAGATTGCTTTGGCATATGATCATGGGGCAAACGGACTCAAATGGCCAATATTTCAAGGGAAGTATTTGGTGCGGTTTCAGCCGCATCTCGAGAGGATTCCATATCGGGTGAGACTTAGGAGTGCCCGGCAAGTGAACCAGATCAATTCGTCGCAGCCGTACAGTTATGAAAGCGATCTTATTATTGGGGATGGGAATGTTGGAAATATTGAGACGACCTTGAGTATGAACACGGTGTATGAAACGTGGGATGGCTATCGTTTTTATTTGGCGAATATTGATTCAGGGAGTGATGTAGGCGCGAAGGAGGTGCAGATTGTGGTGAATCATGATCCAGCAAAGTATTATCTGACCTATCCAGGAGCGATTGTTTTGTCTTTGGGGATATTTTTGCTCTTCTGGTTGCAGCCCTATCGTAAACACGGACGTTAAAAGAAGGACCGTCTCAGCGCGCAGTCTAGAGCGCGCCGGGGACAGTTCTCGCATACGGCATACTTTTAACACAGGCCAGCTGAACGACGTCAACCTCACAAAGAACGGCCTGTGTTAAAAGTTTGCCGTATGCAGAACTGTCCCATGGCGTCCCGGTGGGGATGGTGCATCACACCTAGTCAAGAATTACCCCAGGCAGTTTTTCTCTCACTTGCTTAAGAGACATCGCCCTAATAGTTTTCAGTGCAGCAGGGCCAAAGGTCAAGCCTGTTACATCTAGCCTCTCTACATTGGTTAATGCCGTGAGAGCTTCTGCAGAAATATCGTCGATATAAGTGTATCTCAAACTTAAAGATTTAACACTAGGTGGAACAACAGGGAAGTCAGCTAAACGCAATGCTGAGCAATGCAATTCTTCAAGTTTAGTTAGTCTTGAAATTGGAGGAATTCTTTCGATGGAATTATTACTTAAATTTACAGTCCTTAGTTCAGTCAAGTTAGAGAAAGTCTCGGGCAAGCTTCTGATCGCATTACCACTGATGTCGAATGTCATTAATGTGCGGAGATCAAATATCCAGGCAGGCAATTCGCGCACAGGCACTGTTTGTCGGCTTAATACATCTCTTTGAAGATTTACATTCTGTATATTCGGAATCAATGATCTTAATAGATGAAGTGGACGATCGATAGGCTTCTCACCATCTAAAAAATCAAAAGGGATCGAAATCATATCTAATTTTTTAACGGTTTTCTGATTACTGAATAAGGATTTTACCATGTTGTCAAGCATCGCAAGTCTTGCAACATTGTTTGGTAATACTTTTAAACGTGCGCGCATGCTTACCACGGTTGACATATTCAACATAGTGGATATCATCACCATAGTATCTTCGACAATTTCTTTAGCTGCATTTTCTACACCCCCAAATTTATTTATTAGTTCTGTAGTCACCCCTAAGGTCACTAATTCTTCTTCTGGAGTCAGTTTATGCAATTCTGGTGCTTTTCTGCCTATTTCATCAAACAGCTCTTTTAGTTCTGGAGATGTGTAAAATGCACAGATTGCTTTGAGTTTATCAACATAGGTTGGTAAGTTTGTTACTGTAGAAGTTCTAGAAAGATTTATGGCTTGACCTACAAGCAATCGAATATTAGAAGGAGGAGGAGATCTATTTAAAAGAAAATCCATAATGGATTTGGGCTTGGGTTTATCTGAAATTAATAAAATCTTTTCAAAGATTGCCTTAGCGGCTTCTTCAACGCTTCCGAATTTTTCTATGTCTTCTTTTGTTATACCTAACTTATCTAATTTTTCTTTTTCCTCTTGATGTCGAATTATTTCAGTTGGAATCTTTTCAGTTACAGCTAGTTTTGGCTCAGTAGCTACAAAATCACCCCTGCTTCTGCCTGGGCCTAAAAACCCATGAATCGCAGCTTGTGCTGGGCCGGGCAACTTTTGAAAAGTAGGTTTTATGACATTAAAGATATTTGTGAGCTTTTTTATTAATGCAGACTTTTCTTCAGGAGTAATTTTTATCCCCTTCCCCAATATTTCTTTATCCAATTTCTCCAGCCTGGTATGAATGGGAGAAAAATTAGGATCTGCTAAAAGGTCTTTAATATTCTGATCAATCTCTTTGAGGACTTTACTTTCACCGCTAGCATCTAACTCTGCTTTTGATTCACCTAATTCGTTAATAAGGTTTTTTATGCCCAAAAAGCGTGCATTGATGACATCCGACATCGGGGATGGAAGAGAGCCTGATGAGCTTGAGGTGCTTGGTGGTATAGCCATAATTCCCTCCTATAAATTAAATGATAAAACAATATATTACTATATAACTTCAATATATTGTTTATAAGTATATTTAGCAAATTATATTTATTATATATTTAGGAGAGATATAGGTTGATGTAATTGCATTAGACTAGTCGAAAACCAGGCGATTTTTTAAGGAAGCAGAAGAGTCTCGATTACTACCAGCAAACCACAGGTGTGGGAATCCATGGTACACAAAATTAACCAGTCCGAGGCAGTGAAAAAATCGACGATTGGTTTGTGCCGGCCCTCCGGGGCGATATGTGTAGGTTGGCGTTTACCCAGGCTTCGCTTACCCCTCCGGGGGGCTTCAGCCTGGGCTATTATGTGAACAGGCCCTCCGGGCTGTTTGCAACATCTGTCATTTTCTGTGCTAGATATGTCGATGTGTTTCAGCAAGCGAAAGAAGTTGCAAACAGCCCGG
>JABDBC010000105.1 GCA_013288825.1 Chlamydiota bacterium | reverse complement strand
CACAACCCCTGTTGTGGGCTGTTCAGAAGTAATTTTACGAGAGCTAAGACGCCTTTTCTCCCATCAAGCTGAATAGGTTATTTTTTGACGATCTCTTACTAACTCTAATTTGCTCAAATAATTTAGTCTTATGTCGTTGCATTTAATTTTTAAATGTGGTAGCATTTTGTATTAAATACATTAATTTATACTTTTCGAAATGGAGTTATTATGTCATCTTTGAGTTTACCTATTGGTTTTGGAACATGCATTGCACCAGAGCCTGGCTTACCTGTGTCAAAAGGCAAAAAAATCGTTTTTGCTGCAGAGTCGCTTTTAAGCTGCGGTCGTCATTTCTATCAGTTAGGAGGTGACGGGACTCTCATAATAAAGCAAAAGCCTGATTCAACAAAAATGGAAAAAGCACTAAAAGTATTTCTTATAGCAACTGTTATAGTCGCTCTAATAGCGCTAGTCATTAAATGTGTTTATCGCATTTGTGGCAAATATGATCGAGAAAGGGTACAAATAGACAATCCTATAGTCTATGTCTTAACTGATGATGAGAAAAAAGAGATTCATGGATTGGTTGACGCTGCAAAAGAAAGAACTTTGGATTCAGACGAAGTTGATACTATTTTCTCAAATCCAGCGATACAAAAATTGCTGTTCGCTGTAGATACACTGGAAGATATGCATTCTGATGTTGCAGCATTAGCTATAATTCGTGCAAAACAACAACGAGACAAGAAACTCGCTGAATTTTCGAAGGAAAAGGACGAGTACATAAGATCTGGGGCCACATCTACTAGCAAGATCATTTATATACGAGATACCGTGGCTAACAGAACTTATACTTATTATATTGAAACAAACGCAAAATTTGGCCATATAAGGGCAGCCTTAGAAAATGAGGGCAGGGGTAGGGTTGGGTATGTTCCTATGCGAGCAGTACATGATTCAAAATCACTCGGAATAGACAGTTCTCTTAATGCAATAGCAAATGAATCGACTATTTTTGTATCATAAACCATGAATTGCACAGGTGCCTAATCTGAAAGAGTCGCCCTTACAGGGCTCACAGCAACTTCTGGAGCATACCCAGGCCTCGGGCGCCCTTTCAGGGCTTCCTCAGCCTGGGCGAGTGAGGCTCTTTTTGGTTGGGAATGATTACTATCATTTTTGCTCTTTTTAATCAAATGTTTGGTTAAAAATGAACAAAAATGAAGAACCAGTCCCTGGTTTATTCGCGGTCTCGTTTATTCCCACACCTGCGGTTTTCGCTCGCAGGCTCGCGAAAACCTTGGTGTGGGCTACAAAATGAGATTAAAAAGGGCAAAAATGAGACAGTTGTTTTGTCTCCAACCAAAAGGAGCCGCTCTGCAAGGGCGACTCTTTCAGCCTTGGGCATTTCTGCAATTACCTCATGGAGAACTATTATGCAATCGAACGAAGAACTTGAAAAGAATTGGGTACAGACCTTTATCAACTACCTCCAAACAACAAAACATGATCAGAGTGATGCTTCTCATGATCTAGAACATTTTCGACGAGTCGCCCGCACAGCAACGTGCATCAGCTTAACAGAAATTCCTCCGGTAGATTCTCTAGTCCTTGCAGCCGCAGCCTATTTTCACGACATCGTATGCCTTCCAAAAAATCATCCAGAAAGCAAATTATCTTCTCGTTACTCTGCAGAAAAAGCTGGCAATATCCTTGCCCAGCTCGGATTTCCCAAAGAGAAAATCGATCCTGTTTGTCACGCTATTCTGGCCCATAGTTTTTCCGCAGGAGTAGCTCCAAATACTATTGAAGCAAAAATTATTCAAGATGCCGACAGAATGGAAGCATTGGGTGCATTAGGAATCATGCGAACTTTTTATGTTTCAGGCCGGATGCGCACGGCTCCTTATCATCCTTCAGATTTATTTGCTAAAAGGCGTCCATTTGATGATAAGGCTTTTGCTCTCGATCATTTCTATTGTAAGCTTTTTAAGCTTCCAGATCTGTTTCAGACAAAAGGGGGTCGACAGATTGCTTTGAAGCGTGCTGAGTTTCTTGAACTGTTTGTTAAGGAGCTTGCTCTCGATGTTGAAAATGAAGGTGGTGCGGCCTATACAGTAGCGTGGACGTGTTATCATGCTGGTGTATACAATGGAAGGTTTTTTGATCAGAGAGATCCATTTGCTGGTTCTCGCGCATTAAATCCTGATTTTATTCTAGATAATCTGATCAAACAGGCTCAACGATTTCCAAACTTCCTCGATCTATTCATTGATCAAATCAGAACAGAAATCGAGGTGTAGGGGTGTGCTGCCCTTGCCGGGGTAATTGCAGAAGTGCCTATCTTCAGGCCAACGGCCTGACGTATAAAAGCCTAGGGCACCGCCCTAGGTATAATTTAGAAGTTTTTTCAGGCTGAAAGCCTGATGTATAGCTATACGTCAGGCTTTCAGCCTGAAAAAACCTTTACATCACACCTAGGGCGGTGCCCTAGGCTTTTATACGTCAGGCCGTTGGCCTGAAGATAGGCACGGAGCATTGCTCTTCAACAGGTTTTCAGTGCTACTTTTGATAAAGTCTCCGTAATTTTCTCCGCCAAAAGACAGGCTAGATTCGAGGGTCTTATGCCTCCACGATTCAGGTAGGATGATATAGCCATGGGCATCATTGGTAAGACCAAAGATAGATACATGAACGTAGCCCAGCTCATTTCCTAATGCTTTCAATTGTCGATCGTAAATGCAACTTAGCTCGCCTGGAATCGTGATGAACGCATGTAATTGATTTAAGACAATCACGTTCATTTCAGACTTATAGCTTTCTAAAGGCAACGTAAGTCCGTAGGGGGTAGCTTGAGGCTTAAATGCATAGGATTCTTTTTGAGTTTTAATACTTAGAAAATCATTGGTTTTAGTATCATTCCAAATTTTCTGAACTGTTTCAGCTAATGAATGTCCTAAATATTCGCAAGACTCAAAACGGTCTCCTTCATTGGAAATAACAGGAATAATATCTCCTTGTGCGCCATTAAAATAAATAGGCTGTACGTTAGATCCTAGAAGGGTTTGCAGGTGGTCTCTAGCATAACCTACAAAATCGGAAGAAAATAAACGGTTTTGACTTTTTAACACTGTAGGATGCACAGCATAATTAAAAAGGACCGCGACAGGGGTATCGTCGAGCTTGGTGACCTTTATGACAGCCACGTCAGAAAGGGGTGTGATACCAGTCGGCCACTGTCCTCGATATAAGCTCAAGTCTCCAGCTTGACCATACCCAATCCCTATTTTCGCTGGAATCAGATTTTGACTTGCTTGTACAATTGCTTCTACGGTCTTTTTTACGTAGAACTGAGTCATGGCTGGGTTGTAAGTTCCAGCAAGACTTTCACCTATGATGGGAATATTTAAAAAAGCCCCTCCACCTGAATGAGTATGTGATGAACCAATATAAATTTCACATTGTCCTAGTTGGGGTACAGCATGAACCTGCTGGATAATGTCTTGAGTCATTTCGTAGGTAAAGCCTAGGTGATCCACGCTGCATAGAACGATTTTTTTCTCACCGTTATCAATGAAAAGAGCGATGGCAGTGAGGGGATCATGAATCCCTTGCATCCCTTCTCCTTTGCGGTCTACGTAACCGGCAGAAGGGGTTCCGATAGGGGGAGTGATATCAGTTTTTCCTATCCCGATATATAGAGTTGCATAGTTAAGAGTAGGAATTAGGAGGATTAAAAAAAATAGACTTTTAACAATGGTTTTCATCCCAATCTCTCCTTTTTTCCATGATTTGTGTTGTTATCATACCGGCTTTTGGTTAGCTTTAATGACTTCCCTCTGCGTCTCTCCGCCTCCCCGTCTCTGCGTTAAATTCGTTATAATGATTAACGCAGAGACGGGGAGGCGGAGAGACGCAGAGGGGGTTATAAGTCATTAAAGGCATCTTTTGGACGAAATTTAACCAATGGCCGCATGCACGATCTTAAACCAATAGCCATCATACCCAATTTTCGTTTTAACCGTCAAATTTGTGAAAAACGACTGGAACTATTGTTTAAATGGGCATATCCTGTGTTTGTTGTTGGATCCAAATTTTAAACATTGGAGGAAACACAATGAAACACACACAAATTATTAGTTTTTGTCTATTGATAGGGAGTTACGTTCTGTTAACCCCTCCTTTAGCTTCAGAGAATCATTTTGATCAACAAACAGAAGTATTACGGCTAGATCTCAATAAGGTAATATATTCCAAAGTAGTAGAACTCATTCATCATGCGCAGGAAGTTCCTGGATTAACGTCTGAAGAGTTTTATTTGTTAAGAGAAGGAATTGCTACAACTTGGGATGTTCTTACCGATAAAGGTGTTTTGAAGGTCTCAGGGACGGATAAAGAGACGCGTCCTTATTTCGTGGCTCTACAGGCCATTGTGGAGCATGTATTAGCAACTGAATTAAATAAAAGCGTTAAAATCTTGACAGGTTTAATCCATACACCAATGCCAGCCACTCCACTGTGTTCGAGAGGTGAAATCTCTAGGGAGCTGGTCGATCCAACAATTGAATTAGACCCTCTTCGGCTTTTTACAGTTAAAGTAAGAACAACTATTGTGAGGGATTATCTTATTCAAGGTGGTAACCTTTATATTATTTATCCCAAAGCTGGGCTTCAAAAACGCACCGAAGAGCAGCAAAAAATTTATCTGGAAGAGATTGCTAACTACCCTTTCAATCTTTTTGACATGCCACTTAATTGTGAAAATATCCCCACAGATATAATTGGTGCCACTTATCTCTTCCGAGATAGATCAGGTAAGCTTTTTGCTTTTGCAATAAAGATGACACAAGCAAAAGATCCAAAGGATATGGGAAATTTTGGATTGTGGTTTGGTTCTATTGAGCAAGCAGCCATTCAAGAGAGAATCAGAGAAGTTTCTCATTTTCTGGAGGAGCAAGGTTCTGATGTAATCAGCAAGATTATTAATGATGCAGACAATTGAAATCACACGACTTGAAAAGCCAGTCAACGCAACGATTGCGGTTCCAGGATCCAAGAGCTATACAAACCGTGCACTCATCATGGCCGCTTTAACCAGAGGGCCGGTAACGCTCTATAATCCCTTGTACAGTGCCGATACAGAAGCTATGATCGCATGTTTGCGGACATTAGGACTCAAAATTCAAGCATCCCCTGACCAAATTATTGTTCACGACGACATTTCAATCATCCAAAATAGACCTCACGAACTTTTTGCACACGATTCTGGAACGACGATCCGTTTTTTGACTGCATTGCTTTGTCTGACTCCAGGCACCAAAGTCATACGAGGGACTCAGCGACTTAATGAGAGGCCCATTCACGATTTAGTTGTTGCCTTGCGTCAATTGGGTGCAAACATTGAGTATATTGAAAAAGATGGGCAACCTCCCTTAAAGATCCATTCTTCAAATTTAGCCAAAAGCGAAGTCACAGTCGATACATCGATGAGCAGTCAGTTTTTGTCTGCACTGTTGATGATTGCACCTCTCTTGAACGGTCTCAGAATCCGCCACAATGGTCCAGTGCCTTCCAAACCGTACATCGACATGACGATAAGTGCGATGCAAGACTGGGGCATAGATGTTTTACAGCCAGAAGACGAGGGTTATTTTATCCCATCCAAACAACATTATCAAAAAGAGGATTGCGTAGTTGAGGGGGATTTCTCTAGTGCAGGATATTTTTTTGCCATTGGAGCCTTAACGCAATCCACGATCACTTTAAGCAATTTAAATGCTAATTCTGTGCAAGCAGATCGTAAATTTTTAGATATTTTAGCAAGAATGGGGAATAAGACTACCATAAGCGACAGGGGGATCACTATTTTTGGAAATCAAATTCTCCCGTTATCGCTTGATATGGAAGATTGCCCAGACCAGGTACAAACAATGGCGGTCTTGGCAGTCTTTGCAAAGGGGATAACAAAAATTTCCGGAGTGCGTTCCTTGCGTGTAAAAGAGACAGAGCGGGTGCAGGCATTGAAAAATGAGTTGGCGAAAATGGGGATCAAAACAGAAGATACTCATGATACGCTCACGATTTATGGCGGCAATCCCCACCCTGCGACGATTGATACATACGGTGATCATCGCATGGCAATGGCATTTGCAGTAGCGGGGACAAAATTGTCGGGCATGAAGATAAGCAATCCCCAGGTAGTGAATAAAACGTTTCCAGGATTTTGGAATAAATTAAGGTCGCTATGAAAATTATTTTGATTGGCTTCATGGGTTCTGGAAAATCTTCAGTGACAGCCGCGTTAAGCAGACTTCTTAATTTGCCTATGCTGGAAATGGATGACTTGGTTTATCGAAAAACAAATACCAAAACCATGCATGAGGTGTTTAATAAGGGGGGAGAACTTTTACTGCGAGAAACAGAAATTGCAATTGCCAAGGAATATGCTTTGGCTGATAATATAGTTGTTTCAACAGGTGCTGGGGTTGTGTTGAACAAAATTGTTCTAGATTATTTAAAGCAGCAAAATGGGAAAATATTCTGTTTGAATGCAAGCTTTGAAGTGCTTGCAGATCGTTTAGCAGGGGATGCATCGCGTCCTTTATTTAAAGATGTGATGCAGGCAAAATCGTTGTATGAGTTGCGTCAGCCGCTCTATTTGGGATATGCGGACGAAGTGGTTAATGTATGGAAGAAATCTGTGGAAGAAATAGCGCATGAAATATTGCAATCACACACAGGAAGTGCATAGAAAGAGTCGCCCTTACAGGACATCCTCAGCCTGAGCGAGCG
>JABDBC010000104.1:5181-6785 GCA_013288825.1 Chlamydiota bacterium | reverse complement strand
GGAAACGCTTTTCACAGGCCATAAGCAGAACGCTTGATGCTCGGAAGTTCTGATTTTGACCTCAACATTACTTTCGTCGAGATTAGTTTTATATAAGTGAAAAACGAAATCTCCATTCGGATAGCGTACATAATACTTACCCAAATCTACCAATTTGTCCCCTTTGATTTGTATGCCCGTTTCTTCAAAAAATTCTCTCACTGCAGCATTTCTTGTTGTTTCTTGCGGATGGATTTTGCCCCCAGGCGGGCACCATAAGTTAGCTTGCGGGTGAGAAGGTAAGCGCTGCAATAGTAAGACCTTATCATTTACGAAAGGAAGTACTGCGACGACTTCTGCCTTAACAGAAAAGTCTGAAGGAGGGGTTTCTAATAACACGCGATTTTCTCCAAAACAATGTGAGTTTGAAAATATAATGATAAATAGTATGTTTCTAAAGTGCTCGACCATCGTGGATTCTTCTTTCTAAGCTTTGAAGATGAGGAAGGAGTTGTGACTGTTCTTCAGGATCCAATCGGTCGATGAATAGAATACCATCGATGTGGTCGGTTTCGTGTTGGAAAACTCGAGCTTGCCACCCGGAAACTCGTTTCTTAATTTGACTGCCATCAAGGGTGGTATATTCAACAGTAATTTCTTTATGTCGTTCTATAAGAAAACGAAATGTCGGAATAGATAAGCATCCTTCCGGAGCTTTCCAAGTTTCAACGCTTGGTTCAGACAATATAGGGTTGATTATCACTTCAATTCCACCCGAATCGTTGCCTCGTTCTTCCGTATTAGATTGGGTTTGCATCACAAATAGTCTGATGGAGTGGTGAACTTGAGGAGCAGCCAGACCAATGCCGTCGCAGGCATCCATGGTTTCTATCATTTCCTCCACGAGTGTTCGTAAATCGTCAGTAATTTCAATGACAGGATCGGCTTTTCTTCTTAAAATAGGTTCGCCATAATATGCGAGGGGGAGAAGTCGTAATTGACCTGTTGTGACAAAGTTTGGAGCATGTCCTTCGGTGATTTGACCTCCACGATATAGCCAACATTTGTTTTTTTTCTCGAAATAGCTTCTTTCTGTGTAGGTTACATCTTTCCCCTCTTGAGAAATAAAGGCTGTAAACGTGACTGTGGCCAGGTCACCTCGTTCTTTGAAATCGAGAATTTCGAGTTTATGAAAGGTGGAATTGCGGGCAAATTGGGAGATGTTGCGTTTCCAAGAAAACTTGTTTTCAGAATAGCGCGAACTTGCAGGATGTGTCGTGGCTATAATGTAATTGGGGATATTGAAAAAATAAGCTGAATATCTTGAGCGCATCAGTTGGACGGCATTTTCAGGCAAATAACCATCGTGAAATGGTTTACAACAGCTTTCGTATGATTTTCCACTGCAGCAAGGGCAGAGATCTTTAGGATTAGACATAGCTTTTGCTTTCAGTATTAGTGTTAAATCTAATAGACATAACAATTTAAAAGATCACCATTTCTTCTTCAAGAGATTATGTTCTTATGCTGAATTCGGAGGAGGCCATTTCATCAGGCCAACAGCCTGACGTATAAAAGCCTAGGGCAACGCCCTAGGTTTAGCACATAAACATCTCAGGCTGAAG
>JABDBC010000104.1:0-5171 GCA_013288825.1 Chlamydiota bacterium | reverse complement strand
CTATATGTCAGGCCTTCAGCCTGAGATGTTTATGTGCTAAACCTAGGGCGTTGCCCTAGGTTTAGCACATAAACATCTCAGGCTGAAGGCCTGACATATAGCGAAGGGGTATCTGAACTGTTACGTTCTTAATTCAATTTTCTCAATTTGTTTTTGGAACAATTCTTTGCCCCAGTTTTCGACAAATTTGTGTTCTTCCATTCGAAGGAAATTTTCCACGTCACGTCGCGCTGCCACCCAATCCATTGAGGCAATTTTTTTTTCAAATTGTTCATGAAACCATTTCTTATTATTTGGAATCTCCTTTCCTTTGTAAGGCCCAGATTGATAAAGTGCACTCCTAAGCAAAGAATAATTTACATGCGTTTTCTTGTTCAAATACCAAAGGAAATCAAACCAATCACGTCCCTTTTCATACTTTCTGCAAAGTAAGGCATGACATTTACTTGCAAATAAGCTTGGCAAATCTTGTATCAGGATAGAGAAAGGATAAGGATAGGTTAAAAAGACATTTTCAAAATCAGATCCTTCTGGAGGAATGGTGTCTATCTCTAGTTTGATTGTAATTTTCTGCTCATCAGAAGGTAATCTGTCATAGGTTAGCTCCAGGATGCGAGCAAAGGAGTCTTCTTTTAAAAATGCTGTTTTAATTGCTCCTTTGGCATCTGCACGATCTTTAATTTCAAGAGTGACTCCAAAAGATTTAAATTCCAACTCAACAGCCTTGAGGTAAGGCTGCCATTGAAACGATTCAGATGGCTTTATAAGAACAAAATCTAAATCTTCTGAAAATCTTTTTAATTGATGAACAATTCTTAAGGCAGTTCCTCCTTGAAAAGCAGCCAACTTAAAAAAATTACTTCTTGCTAAACCCGCTAATGCTATTTCCTGATAGATTTCCTTTAAGGCATTAAGCTCTTCTTGCTTGGAGTTTGATGCGTAGCTATTAAGTCGTTCTTGGATAATTGTTATTGTCATAAGATTAATCCCTTCTGTAAGGCTGACAGCGTTTTTCTTACCTGATCACTCGGATAAATTTCAATTAGGTCTTCGAGTAATTTTTTATCTGAACTTTTAAATTTTTCAGGTTCTATACGAAGATCTTCATTAAGATCGTCGATTGTTGCCCACTGTCTTTTTCTTGCATAGATAATATCGGCTAGAGCTTTCACGGGAGCGGCGATAAATAAAGTTATATCGTCTTGCGGATGCTGTTCAACCCCAAAAGAAAATGCTTTGATGGGAATATGTTCATAAGAAAAAAGTCCAATAGGAGTTTCAAACTTTTTACTCCTTTTCACAGTGGCGCAAGTTGTCGTTTGGACAGCTTCGGGAATCCAACCATGATAACTTAGAGCAGACTCAAAACTAACGTAGGATGGACCGTAGATGATAGTAGCGACCTCAAAGGTATTGACGAGGGGTTGTTTTGAACTTTTGATTAAATACAAATCCCTTCGAATGGGAATAAGATAACCTTCTTGAATCGTTCTTTTAATAATTCCATGGCGCGAATCAGGAGATTTATCCAAAATATGGAGTAAATCAACGCCAGAAATATATTGCTTTGGCCAATCTTGTATAGTTCCAAAAATTTTTCTATTCACAAATCCTGCTCCTAACTGTCATAAAATGACAGTTTCTAACATATTTATAATGAATCCTGAATTTATTTGCAAGAAACTGTCATAAAATGACAGTTTCTTGCAAAAAAAATTATTCTCGATTCATTCGAAAAAAAGTATCCTTGAAATAATGATAATATTGTGTTATACTTTCATTATATCAAGGAAAGATCTCAAAGATCCTATCCTTAAATCAAGGAAACTTATGAATGAAATTTCGCTGCTTCAAGTCTTATTAGGGGAATTTTACGATAAATTAAATCGCCTCAAAGATATCGTGGCTAGGGATATACAATTTCCAGAAGCCCCGAATAAGATTAAAGTTGCTATAGGAATGCGACGGGTTGGTAAAACTTATTTTCTTTATCAGTATATTCTAAAATTGATCGAAGAAGGTGTAAGCAGAACCGCTGTCCTGTATATCAATTTTGAAGATGATCGGCTTTTGCCATTGGATGAGCTGAAATTGGCAAAATTAGTGGACTCATTTTATACCCAATACCCTGAAAATCATGACAGGAAATGCTATCTATTTTTTGACGAAATTCAAAATGTCAATAACTGGCCTATAGTTATTAGGCGTTTTCATGATACCAAAAACGCGGAAATTTTTTTGACCGGATCCTCGGCAAAAATGCTCAGCAAAGAAATCTCGACGAGTTTACGGGGCCGCTCTCTTGCTCTAGAAATTTGGCCATACAGCTTTGATGAATTTATGAGAGCAAAAAAAATCTCAATCGATCGAAGTCTATATGATAAAAAAACGCAAGATAAGCTCCGGCAATTATTTTATCAGTATTTATCTGAAGGAGGATTTCCAGAAATCATTTCGTTTGATCCCGAAGTCAAACAAAAGACCTTACAAGAATACCTCGACGTTGTGATTTATAGAGATATTATCGAGCGACACAACATTAAAAGCCCAAACGTGATTAAACACATGATTTTGTCGATGATTTATAATGTCGGCAAACCATTTGCAGTGAATAAATTTTACAACGAGTTAAAAAGCCAGGGATATCACATAGGGAAAGACATGTTGTATGAATATGCAGACCATATTGAAGATGCTTATCTTGCTTTTACCGCAGCGAGTTATGATAAGTCCATTCGACAAGTACACACAAGCCCCAAAAAGTTGTATGCAATAGATCCTGGCATGGTCAGAGCCTTAACTTTGGATTATGAAAGTGATCTTGGAAGGCTTTTTGAGAATATTGTTTATTTGGATTTGAAACGCCTCGGCTATAAAATAAGCTACTATCTTACCTCTGAGCGTTATGAAATTGATTTCTTAGCACAGACACCTCGCGGACATAAAAAGTTTTTCCAAGTTGCATGGGACATGCAAAATGCAAATACAATTGAACGCGAGGAAAGGGCTCTCCAAGCAGGAATGAAGGAATTAAAGATCGATGGAGAAATTATAACCCTCGATTCCTATCTGCGCAAGGGAATAAAAATGATTGATAATTAAGCAGTCGTAAATCATAATCTATCTGTAAATTATTGTAACAAATAATAATTATAGGATTTTTTATGAATTGGTTTTTTATTCCGCTAGTAACATTCGCAAGCATTTTATTTTCTAATGTTGGATTTGCTTTCGAGACAGTGAATCCTGTTGAGGAAATGAGAGAAAATATAAATGCACTTGGATCAGGCACAAGCTTCGCATTTGTTGATATTGGGCTAACAGAAGAGGAATTGGCATTAGCCGACAGATTAAAGTTTGATAATTTGGGCGCTGAAACCACAAAACAATACGATCGCTTTGGAAATCTGCATCTTATAATAGATGAATTACCAAAATTTCTCCGTGAGATTGGTAACGATGATGAAGAGGTCATTCAAGCCGTTACTGCGATTATCTCAAGGACGGCCTACAATGTAACAGAGGCATCTAATAAGGCAAGTGCATGGGTGTGTGTGCGTGCTTCGACACCCAATCATCAATTTGATATGCCCCGTTGGCATACTGATGGAATGTATTACGGATTAGATTCCTCCAAGCCATATCCAGAGATTGTTTTTAAGTTTGGAGCAGTCTTGAAAGGACCACCTACACTTTTGTATCCCCTTCCAGATGCAATGCGAGAGACGTTTTATGCTAATGAAGATGATCGACAATTCCTGAGCGAATTATTGGATTTGCGCCTCGCACAATCACCGGAGAAAGGACAAGGGGTTCTCTTTATCGTGGCAGATAACACAATGGGCGGAGTGCATTCCGAACCCAAAATGGATGAAAACCGTCTGTTCTTTTCCATCTTAGTAGGAGATCAGATCGAGATCGACGAACTCAATTCAAGATGGCATCCTCAATAGAGATGATTACCAATACATCGATATTTTGTTGTCGGGCCTTTTCCATGCCTTGCTAACTTGCCACTTTCAATTAGTTTATTTAGTGCTCTACCTGCGGACGTTCGAGGTATATTCAGCTGACGAATGATATCTGCTCGTGTTATTTCATCAGATATTTTAAACAAGCTCAGTATCAACTCCTCGATATCCTCTTGTATAGCATCAGAATGGATTCTTGGTAAAATGCATTTTACGAAATTTGTCCCTTCAATTACTTCTGGAGGAAGCAGTCCTTCTTTTCTATAACTTTTGAAGAGTGTGATGAAACCAGAACCCATTTTTTCTATGTATTGGGCTTCCCATAAAACTTTTGCAAGGCTTGTGTTACGAACATAAGTGATTCCAGATTCTAATTCAGCCGTATCGATGGGTCCTGGCAGCCCTCCAGGACTGAAAAATTCGATTCGATCAGAATAAATAGAGATTTTGATAGGAGCATTAATATGGTAATTCCGATGTAAAATCGCATTCATCAATACCTCGCGAATGGCAATCGGTGGAATTTCCCAATGCTCCTCCCGTTTTCTTTTTTCAATTTTAAAGGATTTATTTATCCGTGCCATTATGAAATCGAATGATTCATCAAATTGTTCGAAAAGTGTTCCCTTGCAGATTCTTGAAGCAATCGCCTCCCGATCCTTGAAGTCTGAAAAATGACAGCAAAGGATATACGCTTCAGAGATAAATTGTTGCGGGGATTTACCGAATAGTAACATTCCTGCAATCGTGGCATAGTCAGTACTATGTTCTTTTTTGATTATCTCGTATGATCGCAAGACGTCTTCGGTTAAGGGAGATGTAATGCCATTGCGTCGATGATCTAAAAAATATTGAATTTTGGTGCTATCAAGATCCTCAACTGTGGCGTGATATAAAGGAAGTTGATCAAAAGAGATGCCTCGCGATTGCCATTTCAGTTCCTCAATTATGTTAGCATCAGCTTTAACTGTTGATCTACCAAGCCGTATGAAGGTCCCTTCTGAAAGGCCCAATGATTTTTGATAGTAAGGTTTGTTTGTTCCTGCAGAAACTTCAATAATCAAAAGAACTTTACTTTCAACTCTTTGTTGGTAGATAAGTGGAAGAATAGGAGGTGTGCATGCTTCATAAATGGCATGATCAAGCCATTCCATTGCTTGATGAGCATCTTCTTCGGAGATCCCTTCGATGGTTCCATCA
>JABDBC010000103.1 GCA_013288825.1 Chlamydiota bacterium | reverse complement strand
CCTTTGAATGACTCGATCTCTATCGAGGGTAAGCTTAGTGGCGATGAGATCGGTTTTGGGAAGATAGCTGTACAAAATCTTTTTGCCGTTATCTTCTTCTTCCATCAAAAGGAGGTGATTTTCTTGAGAGTACTGAAAGCCTTTGCCATAGCTTTCGCCGCTGGTGTGGGGATATCCGTCGCCTCCGACCTGCACAGATAGATTTGAGTGTCCGGAGAGGTTGCCGAAGAGTCGAGTTGCACTCACATTGCCATAAGAATCGTACCAATAGGCTTCTGCCTCAACCATCCATCCAGAGCCCTCCTCAAAAGTTTTTGTTAAGAGATTGCCCTTGTTGATATTGTGAGGGGATCCTAAATAGTAACGGACCATGGAGTACTTTTGAAAGGGCTGTCCGCCATATCGTCCCAAGAATTTGGTGACTCCTGTGAGGCGCTGCTCTTCGTCGTATTCATACTCTGTTTTGCCTCCACGAGCATCTGTCACTTTAGTCATGCTTCGTTCTGTGGGATTTATCCGATAGACATACTGATGGGAAACAATAGGACTTGCGTCTGTGCCCAAAGGGGCTCTTTGTTCTTTGATCCGATCAATCCGCTTATCTTCCTCAGCTAATTTAATCTCACATTGACCGACCCGATTTATCCCCTCATGGTAATACAGATTTTCGATATAGCGATGGTCGGGCAAAGTCTTTTTAGAAAGATATAAGTCGTGATAGTTGTCTCCAGCGATATATTCATACTTCTCTTCCGGCTGATCAGTGCTTTCAACACGCTTGAGATAGTTTTTATGATGATGTCTCTGAAAATGATATTTTACGCGGCGGTTATCAGGACTCGATACAGAGACGGAAGAACGGTCGTAATCAAATTTCAAAGAGGAATATTGAGTGCCTCCATTATGCCTTGCAGAGACCGATGTAAGGGCTTTTTTCTGATGAGAATAAACGACCCTCTGCTGATTGAGCTTTTTATGCTTGTCTAAACGCAAGTGATATTCATCACCATTCTGAACTCTTAGAGAGTATAACCGTTTATCGCCATTAGGTTCAGAGACCTCTACTTCACTAAGCCCATCTATGAGATTTAGTTTTTGATTTTTGACGTGTGTTCTGCCGCTCAATTCTCCTGAAGCACTATTTGTGTAGCCCTTTGGATATGAAAGACCTAATGCAAGTTTTTTCGAGGGGGGTGCTTTGAACTGTGTATAACTTAAGTTTGCGCCAGTGGCCTCGGTCAAATAGGCATAATAGTTAAATTCATTGCGCCCTTGACAAGTGCCTTCATTACATCGCTGAAGCTCCAATTTTTGTGCGTACAACCGATTGGGAAAGCAAAAAGTCCAGGAATAGCCCAAGTCACTTTCCATGTGGCTGCCGCTGCTGTAGGTCCTTTCGAGTAAAAGGGGTTCAGGACCAGGCAAGACTAAATCGGTTTGTGTGTCGACGAATTCTCCGGTGATGACGCAAACGGAATTGTTGACAATAGATAATGGAAGCCCTTCTTGGCTTGCAACAGATTCAGAGCGTATTGGAGGAGGGGTGTCGTCAGCGGCTAATACAAGTGAGCTAAAGCAAAAGAAAAGAAAGAAGAGGAAGAGAAGCTGCATAGAAGGTCCTGCGAGGGAATGGGGAATTTAAATTTGAAGTAATCATGGAAGTTTGGAGGATATTTGACAACCAAAAAAGGATTGGGTTTTGGCCTGGCTCCTCTTTCACAAACGCTGGAATTTGGAGTTGTTTTGTAACAGTTCAGATACCCCTTCACTATATATCAGGCCTTCAGCCTAAGATGTTTATGTGCCAAACCTAGGGCGTTGCCCTAGGCTTACAAATCAGGCTTTCAGCCTGAGCATAGTTCTCAGGGCAACGCCCTAGGTTTGGCACATAAACATCTCAGGCTGAAGGCCTGACATATAGTGAAGGAGGTATCTGAACTGTTACCCATTTTCTTTAATAGATATCGGCTTGAATACAATCCATCCAAAGTCAAAGTTCACTGTTTGTGAATTTTTGTTTAGTATATTCATTACGAGCCGATTTTTACCTTCAAATAATAAGTTATCACTCTGATGTAAAACTACAGAAGGGATTTTTACTACAACAGCATCACGTTTCTCAGGAGAAATTGAAATTTGTGCATTTCGTTGATTTAAAAAATCTTGATCATACTCAGTTAAATAAACAGTGCGATTTTGTATTTTTATATCCAATAACTCACTGTGATGTCTAAATTTTTTATTAAATAGAGCGTCTTTTTGACAGAACGATTCTAGGCTATTTACTCCTCTTTTCTTGCAGGCATGAAGCGTTCTCTCCATATTATCAACAGCAATGCCAATGCCCACCCATGTTGGATAAGTCGCAATTTTCCAATCCTCAAAAAATACAAAGGCTGCTTCCCCTTGAACTTCATCGGTTACTTCTAAAAATTCTAGCATTAAGTTTTTAAAAACGAGGTACCGACTTTTGAGAAATGGTCTCGTCTGCCTAACTGGACTAAGGCAAAAATGTGCCCATTTTTCATCTGCAAATGTAGTTTCGAGATCCCGACAAACAAGGACTAATCTTTCAATGGGATATGTTAGTTGGTGGCACATTTTTCAATAACTTTTGTTTTCGAAAAGGACCATCTCAAAACTATTAATATTGAAATTGCATAAAAACAAGAATCGTGTATTGCTCCAATATAAAAAAATGATGATAGAAAGGCAAAAATTAAAATCATTAATTGTGAAATAAAATCACGTGTTGCATAGGCATTAATTGCAGTGTGATGATCACCGAAGCTATTGAAGAAACGCGCCTTGGCAATATTGCGGGCAATAGGGTTGATAAAAGAAAAAATCATTTGGCAGAAGATGATCCCAATTATACTCGAAGTAAAAAAGCTTACAAAAATAGGAACACATGCAACATACCCAAATCTTACATCAAAGCTCTCTAAAGATTTATGCAACCACTCACTTTTTGAAATAATTAATTGAGAACAGAGCGCACAAGCTGTCGCAGTTAGCCAATAAATGGATATCTCTTTGCCTGAAGCTCCTAAAGCAAGAAGCTTAACACTAAGAGCTAAAACAACAATAAAAATTAAAGAAGAAGCAATAGTACCTTCTAAAAAAACTGATTTTGACATTAATTTCACATTAAATTTTATCCTTTCTAACCAGCTGACACTATTGATCTCTTTTTGTATGTTAGAAATTTTTGGAGCCATTTTCATTCCAAAATAAATCAGGACAGCAGAAATTAAAAATGTCGCGCTGTTAAAGGCAAGAGCAAATGACTCGAGATAATCAAAAATAATCGGCCCAGTACCCATTCCAATAAGTTTAGCTAAAGTAATGTATGACCCTAAATTGGCAAATTCTCTTGAAAGTTTGCTCTGCTCCTTTGCTGCATATTTCGCATATGTAGGTTCAAAATATATTGATTGAATAGAACCAAACAACATGCTCACAAAAATGAACATTACTGAGCTGGTAATGTTCATGGCGGCAGAGGAGAAGGCATATGAAGATAGAAAGATCAAAAAGAAACAGAACGCAGAGATCATGTCACAAAAAATTAATATACTCTGAACTGATTTTTTCAATGAAATCCACCCAATAATCAATGGAGCTACTAAACCAGCTAGAGTGCTACATATTTGCATCAATCCCATCAAACTAGGATCTTTATAAGTTGATGCAAGCATGAACCCCATTCCAGTCCAGGTTATTCCGCTTCCCAAGATAGAGAAGAAAAAAGCTAGCCGAAGAAATAAAAGGTTCTTGTTTTCGTTTTGATTCATACAATTGGAATTCCTGCATAATTACGCCAATTATATTTCGAACATTCAACTTTTGTAAAGAAGATACAGGGATTGATAAAAATCAGTTAGAATCCCCCTTGGGCGATCACTCAGAATCATCTATGGCAAAGTTATTCATGTTTTCCACTCACATAATTTTTTTGACTCTATTTCATCATGAATTATCAGTATATCCCCGAAAGTATCCTTTAGTTTTCGCACCCATTCATCTAATAAATCGTCCTGCGCATGCCTTAAGTAGATAAACTCAGGTTTGCCCTCAAAAAGACCTGTCCATTTCCACAAATCCAGCCGAGAGAAATCTAAATCGCTTCCTGTAGTAAAAGTGAGTGAGTAAGGAATTTGAGATTCAAAAAAAAGCCGAATGTTACTTTTCCAAATTGGGATCCATTTAGAATGATCAACCCTCGAGCTGAGGACATCGGTTCCAATAGATATACCGCGTAGAGGTCCAGCAGGACGACTAAGAAACTTTAACTTATCAACCCATGGTGCCAAATCAACAAAGCCCCCAGTAGCAATTCGAAACGAATTAGTTTGTTTACCAAGATCAGTTAGAATCTCCGAAATCTGAGGATGTTCGAAAGGTTCACCTCCAGAAAGAACAGTTAACCTGCTGGCTGTTTGAGTCATGATTGTTTTTATCAGCTTTGGAGCAAGAAATAACTTTTCCAAATCAGGATTAGAAAATGGACAATGCTGACACCCTCCTGAACATTTTGTGGTGACTAGAACTGTGCTAGCTAATTCGCCGGACATTTGAGACTCAGTATTTCAGTGGAATGTCTAATTTCCACGACAATCCGTTCTAAGCTAAGTTGATCGATTACTTGGTCTAAAATAGCGCGATTTTCCGCTGACAAATTGGCATCCCATTCGTCTAACAAGAGGATATTGCAATTTACAGATTGGAGGTCTTTCAATGCGGCTAAAGCGACTTCTCCCGAGGAAAGACTAAGCTGTGCCTCACGTAACATTAGTTGATGGTGAGCAGGAATATAGGTTGCAGACAAACTGAACTTATTTTTCAATTTCAGTAGCAGGCAGGACTTTCCTGCTCCGTTAGGGCCTGTAATAGTAACACGGCCAGATCTATTCTTATTCAAGAGATTTTCAACTTCCTGAGAAGAATAATTTTGATTACCCATTCTAATGCAGACATTATCTTGTTGAATCAAACGACTTAGATCAATAGGTTGGGGCTCTACAACACTTTCGCTCGTAACTATTAATTTTTCTCGTAAATTCTTCCATTGAGCAACGTAAGTTTGAATAATCTGAATATGCATAACAATCTGGAGACTTCTTGGTAGCATCACCAAAACAGCCAAAACAAAACCCGGTGTTTCTCGGTTCATCCAAGCCAACATCAATGCACTCCCAAGAACTAATGCATTGGTCACAATTCCGGCAACGGATACAATCCAGTCTCTTTTTTTGACAGCCTCAAGAGATGCCCCCTCTGAGGCCACAAAGAGTTCATTAAAATGCTTTTTCCAGCGAGTAAAGAAAAGTTCATTTCCTAAGACAATATTATCCCAACTTCGACTCAAATGAGCATTCAATTGGTTATCCGCTAGCATCTCGTTTCGGCTGCTTTCGGAAATTCCCGTCTCAGAAAGATGAATAATCCATAGCCCTGAAAGGCCTACCAAAACGATAACCAACCCTAGAGTTAGATCCGTAACAAGAATAATGGAAATTGTGTTCAAGAGAATATTCAACCCAGTTGCGGTTAAATCAACCAAAAAGTGCACTGTAGATTGAATGGTTTCTTGACCTCCTCGGCACATAATATCATGTCTCTGCTGCTTGGATGTTTCATTGCGCCAATGTGTGGGATGGTTATAATTTGATTGCATATATTCATTAAGATAATTTAGCTGGGCCAATTTCCATGCGCGAGTCGTACACCATACAATCCAGTAATGGACAATCGTTCCAGGCAAGAAGATGCAGATAAATAAAATTAATACAGAACTCAACTGAAGTCCTTCAGTTGTAAACTGACTTGTGAGATGGCCCAAAAAGTAAGTGCCAGAAGCAACTAAAACTTGCTGCAATAAAATAATAAGTAGTAGAGCAATTGTCCATTTGTTTTTGAAGATAGTAAATACTGATTTCATAAAATTATCTCAATAGGTTTAAATAGTCCCAGTCCAATCGAGCTGGTTTCTCGGCTGGTAAGTATAAAGTAGTGCTATAGTCAATTTTTGTCACACAAATATTGAGCTCAGCAATCGTGCTTCGGATTTGTGTAGAATCTTCATTTTTTCCAGTTGACACTCGACAGAGGACTAGTTCTTTGTCCTCATGGTAGTATCTCAATAGGTAATTTTTCAAAAGGTCGAGTCGATTATCTAAAGACGGATTAATAAAATTCGTTTTTGAATTTCCAACAGAACAGACGTGATATATGAAATATGATAATGCGGGTTCAAGCGCGTATTGGAATAGCAATAACCGATTGGCGTCCAGGATAACAGTCCCCTGTTCAAGAGGATCTATTTCGAGATAAGTCATCATAACATCAAAGCTAGAAATACCCTCGATAATTTCAATTTCAACATGCTTAGGAGCGCGTTTTTTTAATAGTTCAACAAATGTAACTCCAAGTCTAGGATGTCCTGCGACAAGGAGAGCCAAATGGCAAGTAGTAGAGGAAAGGCTGAGTACATGATCAACAAAACGACCATAATTAATCATATCGTTATCTTGGCTTCTATATAGACTTCCTAAGTCCTCGATTTCACGAATTCCAAACTCTTTTTGCAATTCCTGCCAGAATTCCATTTCAGATTCAATACCAACAACCTTATCTGCAACTTGAAGCGCTCGGATGGCTGACAAACTAAGGTGTTTTGCAGGGTCAATTCCTCTACCAATAATGCTGATTTTTGACACCATGTGCTCCATAAAAAATTGAGTAAAACAATCATTAATAATTGGGTGGCCAAGAGTTTCTCGATGGGTTTTCCAACTGGGTCTCTCTTTTTCCTACTTCACCAATGAGTATCGCTGATAAATTTTCTTGACTACCTTGACCGCAAGCAACATATTCCGACAGAATGCATATC
>JABDBC010000102.1 GCA_013288825.1 Chlamydiota bacterium | reverse complement strand
AGGGCGACAGAAGGCCTGGGTAGATTCACACATAATTCTGAGCCCTGTAAGGGCGGCTCTTCGCTCACAATTGCTGTGTTTTGAGCAGAAGTTTAAGAATAAGATTGTGTTTATTACATGGTGATGATAGTATTATTGACACGTGTGATTCAAATGACGCGGGGTGGAGCAGGGGTTAGCTCGTTGGGCTCATAACCCAAAGGTCGGAGGTTCGAATCCTTCCCCCGCTATTTTAGCATAACTCGAGTTCTTATGGGGCTCGAGTTTTTCTTTATCAAGTACGCTATCAAGATAGAATTTGTTGTTTTGGCTAGCGTGAAAGCTCCCGCGGTTCGAAGATCGTAAATGGGATTGTATTGGTCAATACTACCCCATTTACGATCTTCGAACCCCGGGGCTTTGACGCAGCCAAAACAACAAATTCTACCTTGACAGTGTACTAGGGCGGCATAGCTCAGTCGGTAGAGCAGCGGAATCATAATCCGTAGGTCATCGGTTCAAGTCCGGTTGCCGCTATCTTGCAAGATTCCTATCAAACTACCCGTTGATCCATAAACATGGAGTAATATCTATGTACATTTTCCCTATTCTCTTATCGATTTTGTGCTTTCCTCTTCTTTTAGAAGGATATACTTGCTGCTACGACCCTGAGTTACCTTGGGCAAAGCGGTTGGCCTTTCCTATTTTTTTGTTCAAAGCATTATATTGATGAAAAAATGTTTACATATAATACATGGATTGAGCCATGTGATGTCGAAAGTATCAAGTCAGTTAAAGATTACCTTCGATTGATTCCTAAAAATTTTGATCCAGATTGTTATGGCTGTATGTCATGCGGAGGAGTATACTTAGATCTAATAAATGACATAGATTTTGCAACTAATGGTACGGGTACATATTATGATGAAGTAGATGAAATCCGTAGGTTACATAGATATGTAAAGTATTGGAATTGTGAATGGTGCCGATCAACGGATGATAGCCTATTCACAGATGATCATTGTGATGAACTTTCATGGGATGGAAGTTACTTTAGAAAATGGAATCATAAATACTTTTACAATTTCCGATATTATCTACACTACTGTTCTGAAAATCAAGAATGCGATTGTTATTGGGTGGAACGTTGTGAGCGTGCGTTGGCAATTAACAACTTGGTTTACTCTCTTTTTGAGAATTTTGCAAACCAAGAGCTTATCACTCCAAACTTTTCTGAATATTGGATAGCCAAGTCTGCCAATTGTGTTCGTGAAGATGGCACTAGAACTTATACCCTGGAATATTATCCAAATGCCCACGGTATGGCTAGCTCATTGTCCACTTACACTTTTTTCTATTCACAATATCATCAAGTATTAATGGATGTAGCAACTTTCATTGATAGTAATAGTATATATGGCAATAGCAATTCCTTGGATCAAATCTATGAAACTCTTAGAAAGATCATGGTTAAATTTCTCCCTCTATATAATTACTGCTTGAAAAATCACCCCCATCCGAAAATATTTTACGAACGCGGGATGTTAAAATTGCATTCTGGGGATAACGAGGGAGCACTGCAGGATATTCAGTCTTTGATGTCGTTAGCTGAAAGTGATAAGTTTAAGGAGCAAGATATTTTGACCTCTGAAATGTATCAGCAAGAAGGGGAGGCATATGCAGATATCGGAACGTATGATAAGGCAATTGCGTCTCTAAGTCATGCAATTGAGAAGGACCCCAATAATAAGGAAGCCTATTTCCAACGTGCAGCAGCTTATTTTGAAACAGGGAATTTTGAACATGCCTTAAGCGATTATTTGACCTCTGAAAAAAGCAAAGGTTTGTCACATAATTTGAAGACCCCTAACGCCTTTGCAGGCGCTTTAAAGAAAGGCTTAATTGTGGGTGCTAAAGAGGCAGCTGTTGACTTCTTTCCATCTCTTCTTAACTCAGCCTATGGAATGGGGGAAACTCTGTGGGTGTTTGGACAACATCCAATTGAACAGACTACTAACTTTGCAAATGCCTGCTATAATGCAACAGAATGCGCTGTAAAATTCTGTGAAAAATTAGATTGGGCAAAAGTAGAAGGGTATGCGGATGATTTCAAACAACTTTGTGAAAATTATTACAAATTGAGTGATGCCGAAAAAGGAGAGCAGATTGGCTATCTAGTTGGGAAATATAGTGTTGACATTCTTGCTCCAGGGGCAACTATGAAGGGTATAGCTGCTTATAAAAAATTTCGGGATGCAAATCGGATTTGCAATTTAGAAGCATTATTACTTTCTAGTGAAAATAAGATTGTATTAGAGGAACTAGCCTTAAAACATTCTCTTGAACGTGAGATTTTTTTTCAGAAAGTAAAGATAGACTGGTATAAGCAAGGAAAGCATATATCAACAGCACATAACTTTCAGCCAGGTAAGAGCGTTGTTACGATCAATCAAGAGAGATTAAATATCTTACTCAGACAAAATGCAGGCAAAGGTCAAAGAATCATTGGAGAAATAGGAACAGCCGGTTATAAAGAAAGAGTAGATTTTAAACAAATAATTGGTGAATGGTCTAAGATTATGCCAGATAATTCAGTAAAAATGATTCCAACGACAAAAGGTGTTATAGTTTATTCGAAAACAGGCATGCACATGTACCCCTCTAATCCAGATTGGTATTAAAATGAACCGTAAAGAACATCTGCAATTTATAACAAATCATATAGTAAAGGATTTGTTATCTGAAAAACTTCTAGGTGTGAAAGCGCAGTGGGAAGATGAAACCGCACATATAACTTTTTATGTCATTGGAGAATTAAGTGAATCTGAACAAGAATGTGTATCCGAGGCTTGTACAGAGATAATCGCCCAATATCCGACAGGTTTTTTAAATGAAGAGATTATTTTTCTTTCCCCTTCCCAAAAACTACCTCCAAGCGAATACTGGGCTTATAAAAAATCAAATGCAATATAAGTACCCTTGGCTGTTGCATGGGGGTACCATTCGGGTGCTTACCTTGCATGATAGCAAAGTGACTTGTCATTAAACTAACACTGGTTGATTCTGTAGAGGGTGTTGATTGCGAACATGTCCAACAGGCGCAAACCCTGCCTCTGATGCATATATCTCATTCAACCAAGAACGAGTCTGCAACCAAACACTTGGCCAAACTGCTAAACCATAATGGCCAAGATAACTAAATGAACGCTGTCTCCTTGGATCTTCTGTAAGATTGCCATGCGCACCAGGAACTGCATAATCCGTTGTCGACCAGATGTTATAATATTTGCGCACCCCTTTTCTTTCTGAATCCAGTGCTTTAGCCACAAGGGTTTGTCGGAAATTTGGGTCTGTATTAGTGCCTCCACTGACACTCATTTGCAGAAATCGCTTAGCTTCTTTTTCTTTTGAAAAACATCCTCCTAATTTCCAAAAACAATCAATCATAGGAGTTCCTTGCCACGGTGTCGCAATGCTAATTACGTGTTCAATATTTACTTCATCGGCTTCTGCAAAATGTTCAGCATAATAACCTGCAATCATTCCTCCCATAGAATGACCCATCAAGATTACACGATCACTCCCGGTAATTGCCTTAATCCTTTTGACTTCTGCACTAATCTTATCTCGAGCGTAATCTTCAATACCTTTGCTTGGATCATTTATATTCTTCCCCAAACAGAATAGGCTGGGCGTAGATAGTGTTCACGGATGTCAGACCATCAAGTATGTTGACTGCTGTTTGAAAATTAGTACTAGAAATCATTTAAATATCCTTTAAATTAAAATACAAAAACGAATTTTAACGTATTTTATTTATTTAAGTCAAATAATTAACACGCAAATATAAATAGCTTTTTTATTACGATTTGTGACATAATGATATTATCTTTATATTTTTAAATTGAATCTATAGGAGATCAAAATGGCAGCAGGACCTATAACTTCTTCTTTAGGGACAGAAGCATTAACTGAAAGTTCTTTCTCAGGGACAACCGCTCTAACTGTCTCCTCTTCTCCGGGAACAGTTGCACTAATTGGAACCACTTCTCTAGGGACAGCGGTATTATCAGGAACTGCGTCTTCAGGATCAGGTTCTCCACCTGCAATACCCGCATCACTTAGCGCCGTAAGTTCTTCAAAAATCATTTTACCCTCAAAGCGAGAGCTTAGAGTTTCAAAGCTGATTCCAAACACAGAAACATTTATTGAAATCCGTGAAATCATGAAAAAGTGGCGGATCATATGCTGGAACAGACGAGACCAAGATCGTTTCTTTTTCCATATGATCTCGCAGTGCTATATCATGTGGCACCAAATAGGCGATGCCGCAGGAACTGGGAAGATTGATAAGGAATATCACTTTAATAACATTTACGTATGCAAGGATGCCGCGCTTGGAGAAATCCAAGCCGTTGCCTTCGTTGACGAGGATCCGAGACAATGGGAGGTTACCTATATTGTGACTCATCCATACAACGTGCGCTCTCCTGTAAATAAAGAGATAACGACTCGCGTCGAAGGCGCAGCGAGCGCAATCATCGAGCATCTGGCAATCATTTTACCTCGTTCTTGCAAGGGGATCTACGTCGAATCAACCAATTTAGCTAAGCCTTTCTATGTGAAGTGTGGATTTGATGAGCTCGATCTCAAGGAGTACCCTCTTCGGCCTGGCTCAGGAAGTTTCCCAATGTTTCGAATTCGAAAAGAAATCGCGACGGCAATTGGAAATGCAATTGCCTAGTAACGCAAATTGTTAGCAAAAGTGCTCATCTTTCTCCGAGATAAATCGTGCCAACTTTGAACTTAAATCTCCCTTTGAAAGTTGGCTATTGATTTAACTTCGTGCAAAGGTAGCTTTAATGACTTCCCTCTGCGTCTCTGCGCGTCCCCGTCTCTGCGTTAAATTCGTTATAATGATTAACGCAGAGACGGGGAGGCGCAGAGACGCAGAGGGAAGTCATTAAAGCTTCAATAGCCTGAAGGTTTGGTATTGAATGTCGTTAGAAAATGCACCTTCGAAAACATGTTAATTTGTTTTTAAATGTGACGCCCCAGGTCTGAACCCAATTCTGCCAGGGCACTTCTGCAACTACCTCGCAGGGGGCGTTACATTAAGACGGTCTTTTGCGATAATGAAAACGGTCATATATATTATCAGTGAAAGTGACATGATCTAAAAAAGCATCTGATGTAGGATCTATTAACTTAACCCTGCAATAACCAGAATACCCGCCTGCATACATATTATAATGCTCAACATCAACTACCGCGCCGATTTTAATAAACGGGGGAGTACTTGGATTATAGTAGAAATACCAGGTACTGTCGTCGACACAAATGTGATAAGCTTCGATAGTAAATCTGTCGATGATATTGTCATATTGATCTTCCGAGTGACTTTCCTGAACCGTTGTCATCATATCAGTAACAATCCCGGTATAGGATTTTACCAAAGGACCAGCTTTGAAATAATCGAAATAATCTGCAGGCACCTCTGCAGCTTGTGCGCAATCATACATGCTTGACATACAAACACACAAAACGAAAAGAAAAACGTATTTATATAATTTTGAAAACATAATAATTCCTTGTAATTTAAAATGAAGTAATTTTTTAATATATTAATTTTTAACACTCATACTATTAAAATTAGCCAGCATCTACAGCCTATTTTTTTCTGGAAGCCATTTTTGGATAAAGGCAGTTAATCCTACATTCAATTCTTGATCATTACCTAAATTGGGGTCTGGCTTGTGATTTGTAATTTGGGCGCTGAAACAGAGTTTAAATATAAACCTTGCCCAAATTGCAAATCGCATGCCTGAACCCAATTCTGCCAGGGCACTTCCGCATTGTCTCGGCGGGGGCGTTTCACTTAAGACGGTCTTTTGCGAAAATGAAAGGGACTATATCAGTTATTCAGAGAAAGTGATATGATCAAAAAACGCTCCAGTTTCAGGATCGATTAGCTTAACCCTGCAATAACCATAATATCCACTTGCATACATATTATAATGCTCAATATCAATTACCGCTCCGATTTTAATGAAGGGAGGAGTGTTTGGATTATAGTGGTAATACCAGGTACTGTCGTCGACACAAATATGGTAAGTTTCATAAGTAAATCTTTCGATGATGTTGTCATGCTGATCTTCCACCCAACTTTCCTGAACAGTTGTCACCATATTCGTAATAATCCCAGTATAGGATTTTACCAGTGGCCCCCCTTTATAATAATCCTCCGGAGCTTCTCCAGCTTGAGCATAATCATATTGACTCGATAGACTGATAGAGAAGACGAAAAGAAAAACGTATTTATATAATTTTGAGAACATAATAATTCCTTATAATTTAAAATGAAGTAATTTTTTAATATATTAATTTTTAATACTTATACTCTTAATATTAGCCAGCATCGATAGCCTGTTTTTTTCTGGAAGCCATTTCTTGGATAAAGCCAGTTAATCCTATATTCAATTCTTGATCATTACCTAATTTGTCATACTGCTGCTGCATTTCATGTTCTATCTCAGACAAAGATAATTTTTCAAAAGACTCAGCACTGCTGTCCTTTATGTTTTGCTGCAACACCTTCCTAGAGGCTGCCAAGAATTGCTCATCTTCTAGTTTTGCGATTGCTTCGTTGTAAGACTTTTGCATAAATTCCTTAAAACCAACAAAGGTTTTTGCATATATTTGTCTTCTCTCAATCACTTGAGGATTCTTTGTAAGGGCATCAGTCTGTTGTTTTATTACAACATGGGATAATCACTGCTTTTATGAAAACGGCAACAAGGCAAGAAAGGGTGCTAATGACAGGAATATACTGACATACATTGTATGTAGTAATCATTGTTCTACTGCAACAGGAACTCTCGACGCCACCTGAACTCATTGTAGATCTCCCACTTTTTTAATTAAATTTACATTAAAGGTTATAGTGATTCTATTAAATCTGCAAGTCAATGTTTAATGAGTGTTTAAGGGCTATTGGTTTAATTTCGTCTTATAATTCCCTCTGCGTCTCTCCGACAAGAAGGAAC
>JABDBC010000101.1 GCA_013288825.1 Chlamydiota bacterium | reverse complement strand
GCGTACCCTTTGCTTATAATAAACAATTTTTTTCATTGCTAAAGGATTTGGATTGGCCCCGGCAGCCTGCAGCTTTTCGTAGCGAGAAAGTTGAACTTTGTCATACACCGCTTTGACACCGGTGCATAGGAGTCCGACGACCCCTATGGCTTGACTAATTCCCAAAGTGAAAATAGTACAAGCAGTATAACTTAAAACTGAACGACATGATGGCATAATACACAAAAGTTTAATTTAATAACTTATTATATTAAACTAATTGTGTTTATGTCAATAGTTTAATTTGTTAATTCTTTATTAATTTGTCTGAAATCAACATTATAGGAAGAGGACGTGATCATGGAATCGAGTTCCCCTAAATAATTATTAATTTTTTCTAAAGCTAGTGTGCTTTCAATCGGAATTTCCCAGCTCGTTTGTTTTTCTATGGCCTCGCATACGCCAATAATATTGAAAAGCTTGGCGTCTTTGCTAGGTTGGTATCCCATACGACCAGTGTGGGTGATCACTTCAACAAGAATTCCCCCTTCTACCATTATGTCGAGGGTATGCTGGACAGTCATGAGCGGGACGCCGAGGTCCTGAGCAACTTCAAGAGCTGTTTGCGGAGGTTCGCCGGTTGTATAAGCATGAATTGTCCGTTCTAATGTCAATAGTCCCAGTTTTTTTTGGGTGATATTGGAGAATCGTCCTGAAGCAACTGGAGAGGCATATGTCATTTCACTTTCAATATGAGCTGCAATCTCAGCCCCAGCCAGGAGAATTAGCCAGCTCACTTGCAACCATAATAAGAACAAGGGAAGCGCAGCAAAGGTTCCGTAAACGGCACCATAATTGGATATCTCCACTTGAAATTTGATATAAGCCCATTGCCATAGCTGGAAGGCAACACCGGCAATGATTCCCGCAATGATTCTTGGTTTGGCATTAATTCGGACATTGGGCAAGAACATGTAAACCATTACAAATAGCATAGCGCTTAAAAAGAATGGGGTTAACTTCAATAAAGTGAAGAGATACCCGCTCATCCATTCTAAAAGGCTATAGTCCTTTGCTGTGGCTGTGAGTTGAGTCATAATAAAAACGCTCACGCTACTCGACACCACGACAAAAATAGGGGCTATAATCATGATTGCCAAGTAATCGGAGATTTTTTTTGGCCACGAGCGGGGCTGACGCACTTTCCAAATATCGTTTAGAGCACTTTCGATACTGCTAAGCATGGATAAATTTGTCCACAACAGTGTGACAATACCTATTCCTGCGATAACTCCTCCTTTGGCGTTTTGTAGAAGCGAGCGGGCAAATTGAATGGAATACGCTATGACTACTTTTTGTTCATCAAAAGCTTGTTTGAGTTCCTCTTCCAAATATTGTTCAAAGCCAAATCCGGTTGCAAGGCCAAAAGCAACAGCAAGAAAAGGTACGATAGAAATTAAAGTATAGTATGTAAGAGCTGAGGCTTTTAAAGAATCTTCATTGTTTATGAAGGCGGAAGCGGACTTCCAAATGACTCGATAGACTTTTTCCAAAAACTCCAAAAAGGCATTCCAATATTTGCGCATTAAATCTCCTGCTTGTATTTAAGTTGTGGGCGAAGAGGGTATCTGAACACTTATACTTGTTTTTTTTTCCCACTTTAGCATACTGAGTCTTATTCGCGCTTACTAAAGTTATGGTGAAAATTATGTGGATCAATAGCCCATTTTATAAATATGCCACAGCTGTTATTTTGGTTTTACTCATTTTCCTATTGCTCCCTTATGCCGGGAGTTTCATTTCTCCAATTTTTGAATTAATTTCGGCAGTGCTATTGCCTTTGATTTTGACCACCGTCCTCTATTACTTACTAAGGCCTGTAGTCCATTGGATAACGCAGAAGAAAGTTCCGAGAACAGCAGCCATTCTCATTGTCTATTGCCTACTTCTAATTTTAATCCTTTTGTTTTCGTCATTCGTAACACCTATTATAGGAGAACAGATAGACGTGCTATCGAAGGTTTCCTCTTCGGCATTAGATGTGATAAAAACTCGCACAGTACAATTTGCACAATTGTTGCCTTTTAATATTTCCGTTGAAGAAGCTAAGGGAATCATTGCAACCTATTTGTATCAAGTAAACGAAGTCATTACAAACAACATTGTTGCTGTAGCCACTTGGGTTACCCATGTTACAATCTCACTCATATTCATCCCTTTTATCCTTTTTTATTTTTTGAGAGATGATCGTCAGCTATATGTCAAAACGATTACACTAGCGCCTCATTCGTTTCGGACAAACACAAAAACAATTCTGGGAGCCATCGATGATACATTGTCGACGTATGTTATAGGACAGCTGATCGTTTCTTCAATTCTTGGTTTTCTACTTCTAATAGGATACTGGGTGATTGGTTTGAAGAGTGCAGTAATCCTAGCGCTTTTTGCTATGGTTGCTGTGACAATTCCTTTCTTTGGCATTTTTATTGCAATGATCCCAGCCATCATTGTGGGCTTGGCACAAGATCCTTGGATGGCCTTAAAGGTGATTGGTATTGTGTTAGGGGCTCATGCATTGGAGGGCAACTTTGTTTCCCCGCAAATATTGTCTTATCGGCTGCATCTTCACCCCCTTACTGTCATGTTGATTCTATTGGCAAGTGGGTCTCTGTATGGAGTGGCAGGGCTTTTTCTTGCAACTCCGATCTATGCAGTTCTCAAGGTGGTCGTGCAGAATTTATACGACATGTACTATCCTCAAGAGAAAGAAGAAAAGGTTTAACAGTAGTCTGGTGAACAGTATTGGAGAGTCGCCCTGCGTTAAGGCCCGAAGGGCAGGCATTTCACAGCCCAGGTCGAAGCGAAGCGGAGGCCTGGGTAAATCATGGTACACATGGAGTCCTGAAAGGACGACATTTTGCGTCCCCTCGTGAACGCGCCCGAGCCCACGCCCGTTGCCCGAATATGTGAAGATTTTACCACAGAGATCGCAGAGAGGAGGGGAGAAAAGGAGAAGTTAAAAGGATCTTTAAGGTAGATCTAAATCCTCCCACTCCTCTCCCCTTCTCTCTGTTATCTCTGTGGTAAAATCTTCACATATTCGGGCACGGGCACGAAAAAAGCGTTCACGATGAGGCGCAGGCTTCTAGAACCCGATGCCTCCACCAACATTGATCCCGTCAAAGCTCAAGTCACCATAACTTCCAAAACGATTGTAATCAAAGTAGCGGTGATGTTCTAAGCCCAATTGTAGAAACACTCGAAGGTCCGTACAGAAACATGTCTCCCAACGGATTCCTAACTCTGCATCAGCACCTGCCAGGCTAGCATCTAGGCGCTTTCTTACCTTGCAGAACTCAGCAGAATCTACAAACAGATCATTTTCATCTATTCTAACATGAAAACGTCCGTACATCCAAGATATGGCAGCATTTGCATATAAACTTAAGCCGCATCCAATTTTGAAATCAGCTTCAACACCTATTAAAGGACCTAACCCAGAAAATCTTTCTTTGCTTTTCTGTGTAGAAATTATATCACTTCCTAAAAAAGCACTTGAGCTTGATGAAGAAGAGCTTGAACTTGATGAATCAAAAAAATCCCCTACGCGCAGCTTTTGATCAATTCTTGCGCCACGCAAACCAAGATACGGCGTTAAAGTGAAGCTAGAGCTTAAATCTGCTGAATATCCTCCTACAACATCAATAACATCCAAGTTTATGTGCCATTGGGAATGATTATTTTCCTCGCTTTGTGAGCCATGATTCTTCGAATTGAAATGTGTCCAGCATGCGAACACATCCCACTTGCTACAAGCTTCATAGCCTGCACAAATGCGAAAACCGGGATTCCATTTAAAATGGGGGTCTCGATCTCTTCCTCTGAAACTCGAAATGACCTCTCCATCCGATGTCACTGTGTCAGTAACTTCGGTTGGAACACAGGTGTCGAGCCCACTTTCAAAGGCTCTCCAATATAGAAAATCAGCACTAATGAATCCTCTATCTTCACAACAAGCGGGCTGGAAAGAACAGCAGTTCTCACTTTCCCCGCATGCTGACCAATTGCTGTAATCTCCGTAGGCATAACCCATTGATGTTATCAATAAGAGTGTTATCGCTACGTGTATTTTTCTAATGTAATTTGTCATATAATTTTCCTACCTTAATCCCTATTGGATTCGTGTAATAACGAGGTGTGCAGAAACAGGGTCGTTTCCTCCTGCTACAGGAGTGATTGTTAGTGCTGTGGTATTTAGTAAAGGATTACGTACTGTGAGTACTGTGTTAATGACTGACGTTGTCACAAGACACATTTCTACTATTTGTGAAGTCCCCGTCGCACGCCCAACTACTGTATAACCCTGTTCAAGAGCACCCCCTCCCGAATCGAGAGTTAAAACTAGTTGCCCAGCTTCACTCACACTCACTTGAAATAAGACTTGATAAGTCCCTATCGCGGCCAAATTGAATGAATTGGCGGTAAGGCGATTAATTCCAGATCCACTATTAGGCCCATCTTGTGGAAAATCGACGTCATGACCAACTCCAACAGTTGCAGAATTGTCTCCTGGCATTAATGCATAAAAATCTGCAAAAGCTGCTATTCCTCCAGCAGATCCTGTAGCTCCTGTTGCACCTGTTGCTCCTGTGGCACCTCCTGATGGGCCAGTAGCTCCTGTGGGGCCTGTGGGGCCTGGCGGACCACCTGACGGGCCTGTAGCTCCAGTGGCTCCTGTTGGGCCTGGGCAGCAGGGACCCAAAGGTCCTGTTGGGCCTCTCGGGCCTACAATGCCGATTCCACCATTTGTCACTATCGTTTGCAACTGAGCAACCAGCTGAGATTGCAGTTGAGGCAATAGGAGTATGTCATTATTTAGGACTCCTTGTATTATTTGCAGCAATTCAGCTGCAGAAAGTTGTTGACGGCAACCGTTACATTTATTGCAACTTTCGACGTCATTAATTCTTTGAGCCACATTGGCTACTTTTGTGCTTTCTTGGGCCGCTGACAATGGGATTATCAATATCAGTGCCAAGGTGAGAATTCGTAAAAACATAATATTTCCTCTTGCTATCTTAAAACGATTTAAAACGCATTTAACCAAATACCAGTATATTTTTTACACAAAAAAAATCTCGAGCAAAAAAAAAAGAGGAAAAACTTCTAACAGTCCAGCAATTGTGGGCAAAGAGTCGCCCTGCGTTAAGGCCCGAAGGGCAGGCATTTCACAGCCCAGGTCGGAGCGAAGCGGAGGCCTGGGTTAGTCATGTGCACATGGAGTCCTGAAAGGACGACATTTTTGCGTCCCATCGTGAACGCGCCCGAGCCCACGCCCCTTGCCCGAATATGTGAAGATTTTACCACAGAGATCACAGAGAGGAGGGGAGAAAAGGAGAAGTTAAAAGAATCTTTAAGGTAGATCTAAATCCTCTCATTTCTCTCCTCTTCTCTCTGTGATCTCTGTGGTAAAATCTTCACAGTTACTTAAAGGCCCGATCAAGAGGAACATTTGGGGTCAATTCTTTTAAGAATTCTTCGCATGGAATACACAGAACGTTTTTCTTGAGCATGCATTCCTTGCCTCTATAAAGCAACAAGGCTTTTGCCTCTGGATAATCTTCTAGGAATGAATTGAGTGGCAGAAGGTCTGCTGGATGAATAACTTCAGAGTTTTTCACTTCTATTGCCCACAAACCCAACGGACCGAAAACAACAAAATCGACTTCAACACCCGAACGGGTTCTCCAAAAATGTAGGGTGTGCTTCTCTGAAGAATAATCTTTCCATGCATTTAAATGTTGGGCGACAAGTCCTTCTAAGGCTAGTCCGTCCAGTTCACTGCTAGCATCTTTAGTGGAGTATGGACGCAGAGCCCGAAAGACTCCGGGATCAAAAAAATAAAATTTTGGATGGCCGCTCAGTTCTCTTTTTGCTCGATTGGTAAAAACTTGAATTTGGTAAGCTATGAGCATGTCCTCTAAAATGGAAATCCAGCTGTCCACCGTCGTTCGTTTGACTTGGCATTCTCTTGAAATATTTGTCACATTAAGGATTGAAGCATGGGAAAAGCTCATAGCTCTCAAGAAACGACTAAAAGGCCCAACATGTCGAATCAATCCCTCTATTTTTATTTCCTCCTCAACATATAACGAAATATAGGCGTCTAAAACTTCTTGTGGGTGGTTTGAGTCGAACCGCAATGGCAATAGACCATATTGCAAAGCTTCTTCAAGTTGAAACCTCTCCTTGATTTCAACTGCCATGAATGGATGTAGCGTTTTTTTTAATGCACGCCCTCCCAATAAGTCTACCCCATCTCTCTTTAATTTTCGTGCACTTGATCCGGTAAGAATGAATTTCCATCCTCGTTTTTCTTCAATCAATAAATGAACAATAGGAAGAAGATCTGGAACTTTTTGAATTTCATCGATTACGATTATAGCTCTATCCGGTTGAGCATGAACTAAAGATATTAAAAGATCGGGATCTGTAGAAAAACGAAGCCGCTCTTTGTGCAATCGTAAATCGATTAAAAGAGCATTGGGATGTCTCTGTGACGCCAAAGTCGACTTTCCTGTCCCGCGTGGACCGAAAAGAAAGTAACTACTTTGGGGTTCTTGAAATAATCTTTTTACGTGCTTGAATGTCATTTTGCGTCCCATTTTGACATTGCTAATGTCATTTTGAGACTCATTTTGACATTTCAAATGTCATTTTGCAAGATTTTTATGTGATTCCTTAGATTTTATTGTTGTACATTAGACTGAATGCACTACAAAAAGCGTGTTTTTATGGTGTGTCTCTCTTTGTGACCTCATGTGGTAAATTTCTAGTCATGCCTTAGCCTGATGCGTATGGGAGCTTAGTCTGTTGTTAGTTTGGCCAGGTACTCATCAATTTGTTTACAGTGATGTTGATCAAGGCAGCCTACAGCAACGGATGTATCTTTTAATTCTTGTAAAATTGCTGCTACAAATATTTTCCATTTCTCATGTATCGATCCAAAATACTTTCTATCCAATCCTTTATCAGGGTGTACTAAAAGTACAATCTTTTTACGATTTTCATAAATGTCATTAAGATTATCACCTGAGAGGCGTTCTTTAACATTTGCCTCTTCTAAAACTTTATTAACATCGCTCACAAATCTTTCTCTCATCAGCTTAATTCTTTCTACAGGAGAAGTTGGATTAG
>JABDBC010000100.1 GCA_013288825.1 Chlamydiota bacterium | reverse complement strand
ATTTTCTAACAACATTCAATACCAAACTTTCAGGCTACTGGTATAACTTCGCGCAATGGTAGCCTTATAATTCCCTCCGCGTCTCTGCGCCTCCCCGTCTCTGCGTTAAATTCGTTATAATGATTAACGCAGAGACGGGGAGGCGCAGAGACGCAGAGGGAAGTCATTAAAGCTACCTTTGCACGAAGTTAAACCAATAGCCAACTTTCAAAGGAAGAATTAAGTTTAAAATTGACACGATTTATCTCGGAGAAAATGAGGGTTGCCTGACGTCAAATGTGACGTCCCAAGCCAGACCCCAAGGCCTATGTTAAAAGTATGCCCTTATGCGAGAACCGTCCCCGCGCGAAAAACACTCCCTCCAAATCTTCCGAAGAACCGAAAGTTTTGTGGAATGAATTAGGCTAATTAGAACTCTAACCTTCTGGGTTTTTTTCTATTGGGATCAAGTGCTGCTTTAACACTTGGTCCTCCAAATTCCTTGAACACGGCTGCCACGCCCTCAGTTACTTCACAACCATATTTAATGAGTAAAGCTATGTTTTCATCTACCGACTCATGAATAGATTCTGGGTCGTTTTGATGTTCTTTATGACTATGCCAAAATGCACAAATCCTTTCAGGATAATCGTGCTTAGGATCTTCATATTGTCCAAATTTAAATCCGCCTTTCTTGAGCCCAATTAGCATATCAAAGAAATGATCCCTATTCAAATAAAGAGCCGCTACAGTTATAAGCGATGTTGATAAATCACTAGAATTGGAAACTCTCTCAAATTTTGCAATCTGACCCACAACAATTTTTTGGAATTCTATTGGCAGGTTTCTAAAATCAGCAAGTATACTTCCATTTCTTGATCTTTCTAATTCTTTCCGTGTTAATTCATACTTTTTTGCATTTGAATAAATTGTATCTAAAGTACATGTTATATCCTCAATAGTTAATTTAATTATTTTTCGTTGTTTTCTTTTGTTTACTCCGCTCAGGATTGTACAAAAAGAACTCATATTAAGAACAAAAGAACAATATGGCAATAATCTTGTAGAGCTACTATTAAATTCATATATAGTCATTGCCTGCAGAAGTTTATCCCATTGATCCGGGGGATCAAAAATCGGATTTTTAAATACATTAGATAGTCTTGCTTTTATAATGGTAATGACTTCTTGGGATTCTTCTTTTTCATCAGGATCATGAAATTCAAGTTTGTCCACAAAATCAGATGCAATCAAATTTAAGGCTTGTCCTAAAACCTTTGCTTGTTGCCCATCTGTCATTTTTAAATAATAATCTCCAAGCAAGTTACCTACTTTAAGGTCAATAAACAAGCCGAATAAAGATATTTGAATGCAATCAGTGTATTCTCTAGAAACGGAGCAGTATTGTACATCTATTATTGAATTTAATACACTATCAAGATGACGTAATGGAACCAACGGCAATCTAGTTCTAAGAAATCTCTCCCCGTCATCTCTTCCACCAGCCATCTCGTACATCTCCCGAGCAAACGCAAAAGCAACAATATTAGAATATTGCGGGAATAGAATAGCGAACTTACATTTTAATAAAATCATTTTTTGTTGGTCATCTTTAAATAAAGCCTCATCTGTGACAGGGCTGTAATACCATTCATAAAGCAAACGGGAGGCTATGTCTAATTTATTCATGTCATTAGATTCAAGCAGTTCGAACTCCCCTGCATGTTTTTTTCTAAATCCATCCCACGCTTCATTGACATTGCGCATGGCCAGTCCTTTTAAGTCAGGGACCGTCGCCAATAATGCTGTAAGTGTTGGAGCAGGGCTAACTGTGGAAGAAGCAGGAGGTGGTGGTACGGCCAGAGTGGTCATTCCTACTGTCTGGGTAGAACTGGTTGATCTTTCAGTATGGCTGCTAACTGCAGAGATACGATGTTGCTTATAGCTTTTGATGTCTCCTTGCTTAGTTGCAGGTGTGTAAGGTGAAAGAGGAATTGCAGGAGGGTCTTGAATTTTTTTACGTTTTTGAACTCTACCACCACCTTCACCACCACTTTCTCCTGGGAATAAGGTAGGGATAGCACCAATATCAGTAAGTTTAGGCAATTCAGGAAACGACATAATATAACTCTCTTTATTTAATGATTAATATTTATATGATGTGTAATTATCAATTTTATATAAATAAAAGTCAAAATAAATCTAATTTAAATACAGTTGTATTAACACATAAATTATTTAGTTAACTAAAGATGTAATTTAAAGATTTAACTTCAGTGGTAAAACCTACTGAATTCCCTCTGCGTCTCCCCGCCTCTGCGTCTCTGCGTTAATCATTACAACAATTTTAACGCAGAGACGCTGAGGCGGGGAGACGCAGAGGGGATTATAAGTCATTAGAGCTGTATTTAATCCCCTGGGACGAAACTAAACCAATGATCATTTTTAGATTGCGTTTACCTCAAATTTGGAGTACACTCCAAATTACAACTTGAAAAACTGGAGTGCACTCCCAATGTTCCGTTTTATTACTGAAACATATCATCGCCTTATTGAGAGCCTGACCTTGTCCCAAGTGCGGTACCTTTATCCCTCATTTAATTTGCGCAATAGGTTGACTGGACTAATTGGTCCACGAGGGGTTGGCAAAACAACTTTGTTACTGCAATACATTAAAAATGAGCTGTATAAAGAAGGAAAATGCTTCTATTTTTCGGCAGATTTGGTCTATTTTCAGCAAACTACTCTACTAGCTTTCGTGAGTAACCTTCATTTAGTTGAGGGGTACCAAATCATTTTCATTGATGAAATTCACAAATATCATGGATGGAATCAAGAGTTAAAAAACCTCTACGATGCCTTCCCAGCACTAAAAATCGTGTTTTCAGGAAGTTCGATGCTAGATCTCATAGAAGGCAGTCATGACTTGTCACGTCGAGCAAAAATGTATCGTTTACATGGATTGTCTTTCAGAGAGTATCTCAATTTTACTGAAGATCTTAATCTTAAAGCAATTCCGTTTCAGGAAGTTCTTGAGGATACAACGGCTTCTCTGAGTCAATTGAAAGGCATTGATAGGATGCTTCCCCATTTTGATGAGTATTTGAAAAAAGGATATTATCCCTTTGTATTTGAAGATCCACATTCTTACTATGAAAAGATGTCCAGAATCATTGACAAAACCGTTTTTGAGGATATCGCTAATTTTTACAATTTAAAAACACCCAATCTTCAATATTTTAAGAGACTATTGACCTACCTTGCCTCGATTCCTCCAGGGGATCTCAATATGCATAATCTGGCTAAGAATTTGGGAATAGATCATAAGACGGTTGAGCACTATGTGACCATTTTAGCGTCGGTTGGATTAATTAGAGAAATACGACCATTTGAAGGGGGAAATTCTGGCCTGAGAAAGCCTTCTAAAATACTTTTAAACAACACTAATCTGATACATACTATGGAGCAATATCTGGGTCAACAGCCTACAAAAGGGATGGAAAGGGAGCTGTTTTTTATTCAGTCGTTACAGAATGCTGATGTTGAAGTGTTTCATTCCAAGCAAGCTGATTATAGAACGCGCCACGCTGTATTTGAGATTGGCGGAAAGAACAAAACAAGAGATCAATTAAAAGGTTTAAAAGAGCCTTCCTATTTGGTTAAAGACGACATTCTTCATGCTCTAAAGGGAGAAATCCCTCTTTTTCTTCTCGGGTTTCTCTATTAAGCGTTTTGTACCAGCCTGTTGGATGGTATGTGTTGGTTGGGATTGATTTTTCTCTTTATTTTTCTTTTTACTCTCATTTTGTAGCCCACACCCAGGTTTCGCGAGCCTGCGAGCGAAACCGCAGGTGTGGGAATCACTGGTTCTTCTTTTTTCCTCCTTATAATCACACGACTGGTTGAAAAAGAAAAAGAATGAAGAACCAGTCCGAGGCTATGAAAAAATCGACGATTGGTTTGTGCCGGCCCTCCGGGGAGCTTCAGCCTGGGCTATTATGTGAACAGGCCCTCCGGGCTGTTTGCAACTTCTTTCGCTTGCTGAAACACATCGACATATCTAGCACAGCAAATGACAGATGTTGTAAACAGCCCGGAGGGCCTGTTCATGTAATAGCCCAGGCTGAAGCTCCCCGGAGGGGTAAGCGAAGCCTGGGTAAACGCCAACCTACACATACCGCCCCGGAGGGCCGGCACAAACTAATTATCGATTTTTTCACAGCCTCTCCCTGGTTAATTTGCATCTTAACTCGATTCCCACACCTGCGGTTTCACTCGCAGGCTCGCGAAACCTGGGTGTGGGCTACAAAAGGAGAGAAAAAAGAATAAAAAATGATGAACTTTCAACGCATTTAAGCCGTCACGTACAAAAATGCTCCCAGCGCGTGGACAATTACTGGGAAAAGCTATTACATCCCTAAAAGCCTGTTGATTTTTTAATGCAACTGAGTTACAACTAGACTTTATATGAAAAATAAAATACAAAAATCATACACATTTGAAGGTCTGGGCTTTCCCATTCATTTAACCAACGTTCCTATGGTTGAAGTTAGGGGAGAATACATCCTTGACATAGATTTCAACAAATTGCAAAAAGCAGCTTTATTGCATTTGTGTCACAAGAAAAAACCTTTGACGGGGAATGAAGTCAAATTTATTCGAATATACCTTTCTTTAAATACAAGTGCCTTTGGGAGCCTTTTCGGGTATTCTCACAGTGCAATATTAAAATGGGAAAACCAAGGAGATGATATTGCAAGGATAGCTCCAACCGCAGAGGTATATCTTCGTTTGTATATTTTGAAGTTTTTGCAGAGAGATGCCTTAGATTTCAAAGAGTTATATAATGAAATTCGAATCCCCGAGCTAGCGAAATATTTGAAGCCATCTCGAGACTATGCTTACAGTCCTATTTGTATCAATGCAAGGAAAGAGCTAGCTGCTTAAAGTTTCCCATGAGCAGGCACAAATTGCGAAGGGAGTTTTTCGTGAAGGCCTAGAGTATGAGCGAACGTATACGCCGAAATAACCCCTGCCTCCCTTCCAAAGCCATTCCCGGCGTTGAGCACACTTTGCACAGTTTGTGTTTTCTTTATATTCTCTTCGATCGCACTTGTTAAGTCGGAAAACTTATTCGGAAGTTTGAGCTTTTCAAATATCGTCTCAATAGTCTTTTGATTATTCTTTAATTGTTCTAAAAGAGCCTCTTGAGTTTTCATCAATCCTTCAATTGTCCCTTTAGCGTTCACAAAAACTTCACTAACACGCTCGGTATGATCGGTATAATAGAACGCATTTATGGAATCCATCAGGCACATGCTCAGAATAAATATATGCTTAAACATGTTGAAAATGCTCACTGCGATCCTTTTGATCCGTTCAGCTGTTCTTACAAAGATCCTCTTAATTCCATTGAGAAAAGAAGGGGAAAAGCACGAGGAGTTTTTAACCCAAGGTCTTACAATGGTCTTTGGGTATCTTCCCATAAACGCATTTCCAATCTCACGACAGGCCTGATACAACACCTCATATTGATCAATTGCGGCTAAGATGCGACTTGCAATGTAGACCCATTGTGCTGCGACTTTTACGGATGTCAGATCGCCAATTGTTACATTAACAGTATGTCCTAAAGCCAGATGAGCGAAGTTATTGGGATTTTTGTAGATTTTAGCTCGGCGGTAATAACTCCAGGTGCGATGTATGCAATGTACAATCTTGAAAATGCACCAGGCTGGTTTGGGGACTTTGTTGTAACGTGCTAGGTTAATTGTCGAGTCGTAGACGGCATTGTTGACACTTGGAACCATATATACCACATCCTATAAAATCTCCGCAGCCAGCGCAGCGAGTTCAGATCTTTCCGTTTTTTCTAAAAAGATATGACCATACAATTTATGATCGCTAAACTTACCTACTGCATAGCAAAGTCCATTCGAATTCTGATCTAAATAGGGGTTGTCAATTTGCGTCGGATCCCCAGTTAGAATGACCTTCGTATTCTCTCCTGCGCGTGAAATAATCGTTTTAATCTCATGCGGAGTTAAATTCTGAGCTTCATCGACGATAATGTACATTCTTGGCAAGGATCGGCCTCGAATGTATGTGACGGCCTCCATTTCAATTTTTTTGCTGTCCATAACCCATTGCATGGTCTCACTATGCTCGGTAGTGGAGACGTCGCATAAAAATTCTAAGTTGTCATAAATCGGTTGCATCCAGTTTATGAGTTTTTCCTCTTTTGTACCAGGAAGATATCCAATATCTCTTCCAAGTGGCACAATAGGTCGGCTCACTAAAATGCGACTATAGACTCCTTCATCAAATACTTTTCTCATGCCGCAAGCTAAGGCCAGTAATGTCTTTCCTGTGCCTGCTTGACCTATTAGTGTGACTAACTTAATGTCGTCCCGCAGCATCGCATCGATAGCACACCGCTGCTCCACATTGCGCGGTTTTATTCCCCATAAAGCATTTGATTTGAGCAAAGGTTCAATGATTTGCTTCTGAGAATTGTATTTCCCTACGGCTGATGAGTGCTCTGGAGATGTCATGACGACATATTCATTGGGACAAATATTATCGTCAGAGTAGGGGAGCAGTCCGTCTTTATAAAAGAGGTCGATGAAGTGCTTTTCAAGTTCGATTCGGCGTATGCCTCGATAAAGTGAGCTGAAGGAATATTTGAGGTTTTCATAGTCTTGCGCTTGCAAGCCTATCGCTTCTGCTTTAATCCGAGCGGCAAAATCTTTGGAAACAAAAACAACCTTCTCACCCTTGTCAAAGAGGTAAAATGCTGCCATAATGATCTTATTGTCGTTGACAGTGAGTGAAATCGATGAATGATAATCTGTTTTGATTTCTAATTGAATGCGAATAGTAGTGCCATTCTCAAGAGTCACCCCTTTATGAAGGCTTCCTTGCCCCACTTTTGTGAGCGAGTCGAGATTGCGCAATGCCATTCGACTATTCCTGCCAAGGTCGCTTGGGAGTCGTTTCATTTTGTCGAGTTCTTCCAAGACGGTTACAGGGATGACGACATGGTGTCTAGGAAACTTTGTAATTGCTTCTGGATCATGAAGTAGCACGTTGGTATCGATGACGAAGGTTTTTCTGGACACGGGCGCTCCTTCTGTTACGCAGCTTTTGCCGGAGTCTAATAGATTACATTGAAAAGAGACAAGAGAAAGAATGAAGAGATTTTAC
>JABDBC010000099.1 GCA_013288825.1 Chlamydiota bacterium | reverse complement strand
AATCAAATTAAATTAAAGTTTTAATTGCTTTTTTAGTTTAGTATTTGCTATTATTAGTTTATTAGTTTAAATTATATAGCAATAAGGAGAATTATTATGTCTTTTCCAGATCCAGTCATGCCAGCCATCTCAGCACCTGATAAGTCATTAGCAGAACTGATAAATAGAATAGAATGTCCAATAGATATGCTAGAATTCAGAGATCCTTGTTCATTCTTCCCGTGTATGCATAAAGTTGATATAACCTTTATTATTGAGAAGTGCGGTAAAGAAATAGCAGCACACTTTACATGTCCACTTTGTTCTTCCAGTGTTAAAAAATGGAGTGCTGATGGAATCATGCAGAAGCTCGTCAATTGTATTTCATTGCTAAATACCCAAGGAAATCTAATTTCAAGATTAGCCTCAATAGATTACGAACGATTGAGAAAAGAGGGCGAGTTGAATGATGAGGAAGAGTTGAAAGCAGGAACGTTTATTCCACCTCCTGCTTCAAAACCGCACATTATAGAACCAGAAGCAGCGAAAAAAGAGGAAGAGTTGAAAGAAAGACCTTTTCCAGGACCTCGTGGAGAGTTTATTCATAAAAGTGGGGGTTGGATTCCGTCAGGTTCAGATCGATGCAATCGTGAAATGACTTTCGACAAGAAGAGAGCTCAAGACGGTTACATCAGTTCTTTTTGTTTAAGAGGTTACGATGATAACACAATTGGTCTATCGATATTTTTCAAAGATAAACCAGAAGTAGCTAAATATTTTGCTGAGGCTGGAATTAAAACAATGTCGAAAGGAGAAATTTCTTGTGGATTTTGTATGTTTAGTACGCATGAAGACATAAAAAAAGTATTCAAAGTATTGATGGGACATCACACAATGCCCTCCACTCACATAGAACAAATGAAATTAGTTGTTGAAACGGGTAGGGCAGATGGTAGGCCAAGTGCATTAGTTAGTGTTCCAAAGACTGTTACAGCGACTGCTACATCAACTCCGGAGCCTAAATCATTACTGTCAGAATTAGAAAGCTCACTGACTTGTCCTTTGAGTCACAGACCATTGACAAAAGCTGTAACATGTTATCCATGCATGCATAAAATTAATGAAGAAATTGCAATAGCAAGATTTGGACCTATGTCTGCTGATTCATTCAAGGCACGTTCTCCATGTAAGTGTGGGAGTAAAGTCGAAAGCTATCATATTGATCATACTTACCGTGAAATTGTTAAGCTTTGTCTTACATTGGGTCAGCAACCACGAAAAGCATGATTAGAAGTTGCGGTCGGTGCGATAACGTTGATAGTGGCGCTCAATCCCATGTGCAACCTCAGCAGGATCGTCCGTAATCTGCAATAAATTAAGATCCTCAGCTGAAATTGCCCCTTCCGCCAAAACAGTGTCTTGAATCCATTTCATCAGTCCTACCCAATATCCTGAGCCCATCAAATATATTGGAAACGCTCGAATTTTTTGAGTTTGAATTAATGTCAAAGCTTCAAACAATTCATCTAAAGTCCCCACGCCGCCAGGTAAAAAAACATAACCCTGGGCATATCTTATAAACATCACCTTTCTCACGAAAAAGTAGCGAAATTGTAGTCGATATTTCAGATCAATGTAGGGATTGGGTTCATATTCCATGGGCAAGTCGATACTTAACCCACATGAGATTCCCTTGGCTTCCTGCGCCCCCTTATTGGCTGCTTCCATAATGCCGGGGCCTCCGCCTGTAATTATAGCAAAGCCCTTTTTGGCTATATGCTGAGCCACATCTACGGCCATTTGATAATGGGGACTTGTTGGAGGGAGTCGCGCTGAGCCAAATATCGAGACTGAAGGTCCAATATTTGTCATATTTTCAAATCCTTCCACAAATTCTGAAAGGATGCGGAAGACTCGCCAGGAATCCCTAGTTAGGATTTTGTCGTCTTCAGAAAAGCTTGTATTAAATGAGTCACCCATGAGCATTTCTATATCAGATCAAGGCTAAGCAAGGCAACTCTTACTAAAAAAAATCAACGCAAAGGCGCAAAGAAAAAACAGGGTATTAGGATCGTATGCGGCAGGATAATTAGGGTAACTTGATTTTTGAAAATCTATTACCTGTTTTAATTATGACTCGCAAAGACTATCCTAAAAATCCTGCTGCAATCCTAATTCCCTCTGCGTCTCCCCGCCTCTGCGTCTCTGCGTTAAATACGTAATAATATTAACGCAGAGACGCAGAGGCGGGGAGACGCAGAGGGAATTATAGGTCATTAAAGCTACATTTTGGACGAAGTTAAACCAGTAGCCTTCTTCTCCATATTTCTCTTCTTCTCTCTCTGATCTCTGTGGTAAAACTTCCCATTAAGCAGTTACGATTTTTTGTTGGTATCGGGATCTAATATACGGAAAAGCAAATCGTGCAATCGTGGTTTTTTCTTGCTAGAACCATATTTGCCGCTAGCAACTTCGTGAAGGTTTTCTATCGCTACGAAGGCTTCGGGGTCCTCCCGATGTATGAGCTCTTTCAACTCAGCAAGTTGTAGTCTTTCCGCAATGACATATAAAATCTCCCGTTCATCGCCTGAATAGCCTCCACGACCATACATGATCGTTAAGCCAAGGCCAAGTTCATGAATGATCGCCTCGGCAATCGCTCGTGAATGTGAAGAAATAATCAATACGGACTTTGTTTCGTCCAATCCCACGATGACCGAATCCATCACTTTGATGACGACCATATAAGTAATTAACGAAAGGATAGGTGTATGCCAGTTGGGAAAAACGAGACCGGCAAATGTAAAGACAAAGATATTGCAAATGAGTACGACTTGCCCCACAGTGAACCCAAGCTTGCGATTAATGATGATTCCAAGAATTTCAGTGCCGTCTACACATCCTCCATAGCGAATGATTAAGCCAAGTCCAGTTCCTAGTATTGCGCCGCCAATGACGACAACTTCAAGATTATCGCCCCCTTTAAATTCCCAGTGCATCACTTCGCCAATAAAAAAAAGGGAAGCTACGAATAAAAAAAACGCTGCAAACATGTGTAGGACAAAGACTTTGCCGATATGGCGGTATGCAAGATAGAGAAAAGGGAGATTCAAGACGATGAAAATATAGGGAAAATATTGACGTCCAAATATCTGCCCACCGATCATTGCCAAGCCGACAATTCCACCGTCGATGATGCTATTGGGCATAAGGAAAACATCGAGCGCAAAGGCAGAAAGGAACGCACCAACTGCAATGGCAAAATATATAAATGTTTGAGATGCAATGACTTTCATGGGTTGGCCAGTCACATTCATGAGGCTCTCCTTTCTATATTAAGTGGGTCATCATATCGAATATTTCAGTGTTTGTACAGAAGTCTTTTAATTACACTAACATGTTGATAATGAGTGAGAAACAAAAGTGCTTGAAAGTAAATTCCCAAACGGCTAGAGTGAGACCTTAATTTTTAGGGCGTATAGCTCAGTTGGTAGAGCTCCTGTCTTACACACAGGTGGTCATAGGTTCGAGTCCTGTTGCGCCCAACATAATTTGCGGGAGTAGTTCAATTGGTTAGAGCGCCAGCCTGTCACGCTGGAAGTTGCGGGTTCAAGTCCCGTCTCTCGCGATCTCTTTCTTGTCTTTTTTTAGTCCTTATTGTTTTTGTCACAAGTTGTAGGCCCCACTCTCTTGACACATATAGAGAGGAGGGCGAAGTCAAGATACGCGAAATCACAACCCTTCTTCAACAAGTCCATATCCGAGAAGATCTCATTGCTGTTATTCCAAAGTTAAAGCGGCAATTTAATGAGCTTGTCGACATCATAATTGCTGCACAAGAGTATCGAGAAGCTAATCCAAACGAACATCTGGATTGGGATAACCAAAGCTTTTTCGATAGTCAGCTTTTGCACGCAGAGCTTCGACGTATCTACCATATTGAAGGAGCCCGTTCCCTTGTCGAAAAGGCACAAGAAGATGCATTGAATCGTTTAGATGCTTTCGAAAAGCGGCGCGCCAAAAGAATCAGAAAATAATTATTTGAATATTTAATTACGACCTGTTACCAATAATCTTGATAAGCAAATCTTTATTAGGAGAAGGTGATATGGAAGCAATAGGTCAACATCGCACCCTTTTTATTGTGGAAGGGATTTTATTTATATTATTGGGCATTCTTGCGATTGCCTTGCCGGGGATAATGACTTTTGGCATCGAGATGTTTATTGGCTGGCTATTTATCTTGGGAGGCATTATGCAGGCCTACCGCACATTGAAGGCTCATGATGTTGCGGGATACTGGTTTTCTTTGCTAAGTGCAATCGTTTCCATCATTATTGGGGGGATTTTTTTGCTCTATCCTCTGCAAGGAGTGATTACTTTAACAATTTTATTAATTGCCTACTTCTTGATAGAAGGGGTGATTAAAATCATGTATGGATTTCAACTCCGTCCTATTCAAGGATGGGGCTGGTTGGTGCTTAGCGGAGTGATTGGCATAGCCATGGCAGCAATTCTTTGGTCTGGCTGGCCTGGAACGGCAATTTGGGCCATTGGGCTGTTGGTGGGGATCAATATGATTTTCTTCGGAAGTTCGTTGTTGACCCTAGCCTTAAGCATGCCCAAGCGCTTAACATAACGCTAACCATTGGAATTTTTCGTGCCCGTGTGCGTGCCCGAATAAACAAAACACAATTAAACGCAAAGGCACAGAGTCGCAAAGAAGAGAAGTAACAGGATAAGCAGGATCGCAAGCGGCAGGATAGGAAGGATAGCAAGCATCCTCTTGATATACAAAGAATTTCCAATGGATCTATGGCCGGGAGGCCATAGATCCATTGGAAATTCTTTTGAAATACAAGAGGATGCTTGCTATCCTTCCTATCCTGCCGCTTGCGATCCTGCTTATCCTGTTACTTTTCTTCTTTGCGACTCTGCGTCTTTGCGTTTAATTTTTTTACTAAGAGGTTGCCTGCCATAGTCTGATGCATATGCCTATCTTGTGGCTCAAAAGAATGTTGAGAGGGGGTTCACGTCGATTCGTATTTTTATGTCTTTCGGATACTTCATCTGTTGCAAAATTGCCTCTAGCCCATGATTCACAGCCATCACATTCGAGCCGCGCACAAGAAACTGAAATCGATACCGATTTTTCACTTTGGCATATCCTGCAGGCACTGTTGGAAAAAGTTCAAAAGTTTGGGGAAGCTTCTCACTCAGCTGTTGCCGTATCCGTTCCGAAACTTCGACAGTTATCTTAGGATCCTCCCCTGAAATAGCAACTTTCACCAAATGCTTAAATGGAGGGTATCCAAATAGCTGCCGTGTCTGTAATTCCTCGTTAAAAAAAGCCAAATAGTCTTGTTTTGCAGCTAGCTGTATCGTATTATTTTCAGGCATGCACGTTTGGATGATAACCTCCCCTGCTATCGCTCCTCGTCCGGCCCTTCCTGATACTTGCGTAATCAATTGAAAGACCGTTTCTGAAGCGCGAAAGTCGGGGATATTAAGACTCCCGTCGCTATTAAGAACGCCAACTAATGTGACTTGAGGGAAATGTAATCCTTTTGCAACCATTTGAGTGCCAATCAGGACATCAGCTTTGCCAGTGCCAAAAGAACGCAGCAGTTGTTGATGGCTCCCTTTATGTCGCGTTGTATCGGCATCTATGCGAAGCGTGCGGATGTCTGGCAAGATCGCGTGCAGGGATCGCTCGATTTGTTCCGTCCCAACTCCTTTATATTTCATTGGATCGGGAGACTTGCAGAGAGGGCAGCATTTTGGAGGTGGAGATAAAGTATATCCACATAAGTGGCATGAGAGTGCATTTTCAGATAAATGAAAGGTTAATGCGATGTCGCACTGTTGACAACTCACTGAAGTGCTGCACTGTTTGCATAAAAGTGTTGTGTGGTATCCCCGTCGGTTTAGAAAAAGGATGGTTTGTTCCCCCAATTCTTGCCTTTTTTTTATCCCATCGAGAAGTATTTCAGAGAAATTCGTATACCCGTTTGCCTTCTCAAATTCATTTTTCATATCGACAATGACCACCTGGGGCATCGAAGCAGAATCTGCCCTAATCGAAAGTGGACTGAGATTATACTTCCCCTGTTGGGCATTATGGAAGCTTTCAAGACTTGGCGTTGCGCTGCCTAAAACGACTGTTGCATGACCCATTTTACCGCGCATGACAGCAACATCTCGAGCGTTATAGCAGGGCATTTCATCATTTTGCTTGTATGAATTTTCATGCTCTTCATCAATGATGATCAAACCTAGGTTGCGGATGGGGCTAAAAATTGCCGAACGCGCTCCAATCACGATTGAGGCCTCTCCTCGATGGATTTTGTTCCATTCATCAAAACGTTCCCCATTGCTCAAACGATAGTGTAGAATGGCAATACGCCCTTCGAATCTGCTGCGGAAGCGTTCAATTGTTTGTGCTGTCAGAGCAATCTCTGGTACCAGCATCAGACATCCCTTGTTTTGCGATAGGGCATGTTCAATAGCCTGTAAATAGACCTCGGTTTTGCCGCTCCCTGTTACTCCATAAAGCAAATGGGTTTCATATCTATTCTCAGATAGGCTCGAAGTAATCTTTCCAAGCGCCTGTGCTTGATCTGGATTCAACTTTTTCGGTTTTGTTTTAAAATAGTCCTCTTTAATAAGAGGTGAGCGGTCTATGCGGACAATATCAATGCTTAAAAAGCCATTTTTGATAAGAGTATCGACAGGACTGCGAGAGCCCTTTGTCCTTTCAAGTAATTCGGAAAGCAAGATCCCTTTAGTAATTTGGAGCATCTCATCAAGTACCGCAGCTTGTGCAGGGGATTTTGAACGTATAGACGCGCAGAATCCCTGCAGTTCATCTCGTGTTTTGGCGCGCATGACATATAGCTGTTGTTTTGGCTTTTTGTTCTGACGAATGTCTGATGGAACCATCATGCGCAGGACGTGTCCCAAGGGTGTGCAGTAATATTTTGCAATCCATAAAGCCAGTTCGAATAGATCTGCAGGGATGAGCTCCCCATTGGAGACCACTTTTGAAATCGGTTTAACAGAAGGGAAGTTTGAGGAGTCTTTAATTTCAAGGATGTATCCAAAGCGACGATGACCTCGTACGGGAACTTCGACTCGCACGCCGCGGGAAATCTGTTCGACAAAGCATTCAGGAACGCCATAGTCGAGGGCTTTATCGAGAGACAAGTCTAGAATGACGGAGGC
>JABDBC010000098.1 GCA_013288825.1 Chlamydiota bacterium | reverse complement strand
AAGCCCTAGTCATTTTGACAAGCATTCCCAATCTCGGAGCTGTGCGAATTAAACAGCTCATTCAACATTTTGGGTCTGCAAAAGCCATACTTGAAACAGATTCCCTCACCATTGCTGGTTTTCATGACTTCGGTAAGCAACTGATTCCTCATTGGGGCAATTGGAAAAAAGATCGAGCTTGGCGTGAAAATCTGGAATTGGTGGAAAAATTCGGAGTCACACTCATTTCTTATACCGACCCCAGATACCCCAAAAGATTGCTCGAGATTCCCGACCACCCTGTTTTGCTCTATACATTAGGGGAGCTCCAGCCTCGAGACCAGAATTCTATAGCCGTTGTGGGCACAAGGCAGGCCAGTATTTATGGAAGAGAGTTGGCCGAAAGAGTCTCTCAACAGCTTGCAGAGGCTGGATATAGCGTTGTCAGTGGTTTAGCGCGAGGCATCGACACCGCAGCGCATTCGGGAGCTGTTCGCAAGGGAAGAACGATTGCTGTCATAGGATCTGGACTTGCAAATATCTATCCACGAGAAAATATCCTTTTGGCAGATCTTATCGCGGAAAATGGAGCACTGATCAGCGAATTTACGATGAAGACACCGCCTGATAGACAAAACTTTCCCCAGCGCAACCGCATTGTCAGTGGAATGGCTGAGGCCGCCGTCCTCATAGAAGCCCCTCTGCAAAGTGGGGCGATGCTTACTATGGAGAGAGCGCGTCAATATAACCGCGGACTTTTTGCATTTCCTGGCCGGGTTGATAGTGAAGATTTCAGAGGAAACCATAGTCTGATTAAAAATGGGCATGCGATTCTGGTAGAAAACGCACAAGATATTTTATCCTCGCTTGGGGATTTTTTTGGTACTGGGAGTACGACAACAAAACCATCGCCGAAAAGATCAGTAGTTCTTACTAAAGAAGAAGAGAATTTATTAAAATTACTACCTAATCAAGAAATTTGTATTGATAAAATAATGCAATTAACTCAACTTCCAATTATGAAGGTTAATGCTTTATTAATGGAGCTTTTGCTGAAGAGATTAATCAAAGAGTATCCTGGAAAAACTTATAAAAAATTGGAGTTATGAACGCATGAGCTCGAAATCTTTGATTATTGTCGAATCACCGGCAAAAATAAAAACTCTACAGAAGTTCCTAGGACCCAATTTCATATTAGAGTCTTCAATAGGGCATATCCGCGACTTACCCCAAAAAGAATTCGGAATAGATATCGAAAACGATTTCGAGCCCACTTATGTCACTCTTCCTGATAAGGAGCAAGTGATTGCAAAATTGAAGAGGGCTGCAAAACTCTGTGACACAGTTTATTTATCTCCCGACCCCGATCGTGAAGGGGAAGCAATTGCGTGGCATATTGCACAGATCTTACCTCCAGGAACGAAAATCAAGAGAGTTTCCTTTAATTCCATTACAAAAGAGGCAGTCTTAAAGGCTTTGAAAGAACCTCGATCGATCGATATGGCGTTAGTTAATGCCCAGCAGGCTAGACGACTTCTCGACAGAATCGTTGGTTACAAAATTTCTCCAATTTTAAATCGGCGCATTCAACGGGGACGCGATGGATCAGTTTCCGCAGGACGAGTACAATCTGTTGCTTTGAAGTTAGTTGTAGATCGTGAAAAAGAAATCGAAGCCTTTAAGCCTGTTGAATATTGGAATTTAGGTGCCATTCTAAAAACAGCCGAAGAAGAACGCTCTTTCCGAGCCTCCCTCTATTCTGTAGACGAAAAAAAGGTAGAAAAAGAGTTAGTTTCTGGCAAAGAAGTGACGCTAATTGGCGATAAGGCAACCGCTGATAAAATCATTAAACAAATGGAAAAGGGCCCCTATAGTGTTGTCAACGTAGAAAAGAAAGAAAAAAAGAGAAATCCGGTTCCCCCTTTTATCACTTCGACACTGCAACAAGAGGCCAGCAGACACCATGGCTATTCTTCTGCCAGGACAATGAGCATTGCACAGTCTTTATATGAAGGGATTGATCTTGGCAACGAAGGAGCAGAGGGTCTTATTACCTATATGCGTACAGATTCTGTAAGGATTGTTCCAGAAGCAATAACAGAAGCTAGGGACTACATTTTAAAAACATACGGTACAGACTATCTCCCAGCCCAGCCGAAACAGTATGCGACGCAAAAAAGTGCCCAAGATGCCCACGAAGCCATTCGCCCTACCAATCTCATGCACCCACCTGAGTTTGTTGAAAAATTCTTATCCCGAGAGCAATTTAATTTGTATCAGTTGATCTGGAGACGATTTATTTCCTCTCAGATGACCCCTGCTGTTTACGACACTGTCAGTGCCGATATCACAGCAAGCAAAGGGATTATATTGAGAGCGACAGGCTCCGTGATGAAGTTTCCTGGATATTTAGCTGTCTATGAAGAAAAAATCGATGACGCCGAAAAAGATGAAGAAAGTCGAACACTGCCAAATCTCGTTGAAGGGCAGCAACTCACCTTGTTGGAGCTAACGTCAGAACAGGCATTCACACGCCCCCCTCCACGCTACACAGAAGCTTCTCTTGTAAAGGAACTCGAAAAGTCTGGCATCGGCCGTCCATCGACGTATGCGACCATCATGAATAAGATCCAAAGTCGCGAATACACATTAAAAGAAAATGGGCGTTTAAAGCCTACAGAACTTGGTTTTGTGATTGCGCTGCTTTTAGAAAATAATTTTCAGCTGATCATGAACATTGGATTTACAGCTGAAATGGAAAATTCCTTAGAACTCATTGCGGAAAATCAAAAAGACTGGAAAAAACTCATCCGCGATTTTTGGGAGCAATTTGCCCCAACACTTGCAATTGCAGAGAAGGAAGCCTTTGTACCAAAAATTTTGACTGATCTCATTTGCCCCGTTTGCGGCTCCAAATTACAGAAGATTTGGTCGAAGTCAAAATATTTTTATGGCTGTTCCACATATCCAGAGTGCACCTATACAGCTCCTTTGGAAGAATTGACATTTAATAAAGAAGATTATGCGGCTGATTTCGATTGGGAACAAAAGTGCCCCAAATGCGGCAGTGACATGAAATTACGCCATGGTCGTTTTGGTGCATTTTTAGGGTGCACAACATATCCAGACTGCAAAGGAATAGTAAATATTCCTAAGAAAGGTGAAGTGGTGATGTCTCAAGAAAATATGCCCCCTTGCCCCGCTACTGATTGCCCTGGAGTGATGACAGCTCGCAAATCACGTTATGGAAAGACTTTTTATTCGTGCTCCACATTCCCCGAGTGCGATGTCATTGTGAATGATTTGGAACAGCTTGCTACAAAGTATCCGAATCATCCACGCACAGCTTATGTCAAAAAGGGAAAACCTGGGAAAGGAAAAGCGTCGCCAGCAGACAAAAAGGGCGCAAAAAAGGGAAAAACCGCTGCTACTGACAAAAAAAAGGCAACAAAGTCCTCATCAAAGGGTTTTGGTAAAGAACAGGAGCTATCTAAGGAGTTGGCTGCCATCGTCGGGGCTCCAAAAATGGCACGTACTGAAGTGACAAAGAAGCTTTGGGACTATATTAAGAGCCATGATTTGCAGGATCCGAATGATAAGCGAATGATCCGACCCGATGCGACACTGGCCAAAGTATTCGGCAGCAAGGAACCTGTGAGCATGTTCAAACTCGCCACCATTCTGAACAATCACCTGACGTAAACCGCAATAGGTTTTGGAAGGCAAACTCTTAGTAAAAAATTAAACGCAAAGGCGCAAAGACGCGAAGTTGCAAAGAAAGAGAAGAAGATATTTTTCCATCCAAATAAGAAAACAAATTTTCTCCATTTTCTTTGCGGCTTCGTGTCTTTGCGCCTTTGCGTTTAATTTTTTATTAGGAAGGTTTTCTTCTATAGCTTGTTGTTTAGATCAGGGCGGCGGGGTTTTGTAAGAGGCCGCTGAAATGATTGGAAATGCTTGCAGCCTGATCTCCATCAATCACGCGATGATCAAAACTCCACGATAAATTCAATATATCACGTAAAACAACTGTGTTATTTCTCGCTACAGGTTCCTTATGAATACGTGCAAGGCCTAATATTGCCACTTCAGGGAAATTGATAATCGGAGTTGCCCACATTCCATGGCCACCCAGAACGCCAAAGTTGCTAATGGTAATTGTTCCCTCCTTCATATCAATCGGCTTTAGGTTTGATTGAGCTGCCTTATTTTTTAATTCTTCATATGTATGAATAATTTGTTCAATCCCCATTTGCTGTACATTTTTCAAAACAGGGACGATGAGTCCTTGTTTTGTGTTCATGGCAATGCCAATATTATGTTGTTCATGGATGATTATGGAATGGGCAGTCTGATCGACACTGCTGTTTGCATAGGGAAATTCACGCAAAGTCAACGACAATGCTTTAATGATAAAAGGAAGGTAAGTCACAGCAATCTTTTGCTTGGCTCCTTCCTGTTTATAACGCTCCCGAAGCTGCACTAAACGAGTGGCATCGCATGATTCAAAATAAGAGAAATGGGGGATTTGATCATTTGCCTCAGCCATTTTCTTAGCCATTAGGCTTTTTATTCCAATTAGGGGTTCTTCTTTATCTCCTGGTAGTCGCGTTACAAGTGTTGAGGCCACTTTGTTGCGTTGCAGAGATTGTTTGAGGTCTTCTGGTGTTACTCTGCCTTCTGGCCCTGAGCCGTGCAGATTTTCTATATTGATTCCTAGTTCTTTTGCAATCTTCCGAGTGTGTGGAGAGCTCTTGACATGTGTTGAGGGGGTGCTGGGAGGTCTTGTGGCAATTGGTATGATCGATTCAGCGCTAGCTGGCGGCATATCTGGTTTTTTAATGTGCTCCTGAATTTTAATTTCTTCTGAAGTTTCAATATCGTAGAGAGGTTTGTCTTTAATGGCGATTTGTCCGGGAGCAAAATATTGCTTTACTAACTTTCCAGGGCAGGGTGCAGGAAGTTCTACCGTGGCTTTATCGGTCATGACGATAACTACAGGTTCATCTTGTTTGAGAGGATCTTGCAGCTTTTTTAGCCATTCGACCACTTCTCCCTCCACAACCCCTTCCCCAATATCAGGAAGGTTGACCGTCACAATTTTGCTCATGTTATCCCTTTTCCATTTTGTAAGCGTTCAAATATCCTTCCCCGCTCCAATGCAATGCCGGCCCTCCGGGACGGGATTATTGGTTGGCACCAACCCAGGCTTCGCTAACCCCTCCGGGGAGCTTCAGCCTGGGCTATTACGTAAACAGCCCTCCGGGCAGTGTGCAACGTTTATTGTTGACCAAACCGCCCTCGCAGCTATTATAGCAAATAACAGATGTCGCAAACAGCCCGGAGGGCCTGTTCATGTAATAGCCCAGGCTGAAGCTCCCCGGAGGGGTAGGCGAAGCCTGGGTTAGCACCAACCCACCATTCCGTCCCGGAGGGCCGGCACAAACCTCACATTTTTAACGTTTCTAAAATAGCTGTTTTAACGCGATAGGCATCGGGCAAATATTCATTCTCCCATGCATTGGGAAAAGGGGTATCCCATCCACAGCACCGTCTGACGGGGGCTTTCAAATCGAAAAAGCATTTTTCAATCAGCTGTGTTGCAATCTCAGCACCAAAACCTTGTGTGATTGGTGCCTCGTGGGCAATTACACATCGCCCTGTTTTTTGCACTGAATTTGCTATCGTGGCAATATCTAAGGGATTTAATGTGCGCAAGTTGATGACTTCAACATCGGCTTGTTTTTCGTCGGCGAGCTGCTGGGCCGCTTCCATATTTTGATGGTGCTGTGCGCCCCATCCAATTAACGTGATATCATTTCCAATCCGTTCTACAGATGCTTGACCGAAAGGGATGAAGTAATCCTCTAAGGGTACTTCTTGTTTTAAGGAGCGGTAGATCCGTTTGGGTTCGAGAAAAAGGACAGGATCGTTCGATTGGATCGCTGACAACAATAGCCCTTTTGCATCATATGGACTAGAAACGACGACAACAAATAAACCTGGAGTATGCAAAAATTGTGCCTCTGGAGATTGTGAGTGGTAGTGGCCTCCGTGTATACCACCGCCATAAGGAGCTCGAATGATAACTGGAGCCGAGTATTGGTTGGCGGTACGATAACGCATTTTTGCCAATTCATTGACAATTTGGTCGTAGGCGGGAAAGATGTAGTCTGCAAATTGGATTTCACAGATAGGTTTTAAACCATGCTGAGCCATTCCAATAGCAGCTCCAACGATCCCTTGTTCACACAATGGTGTGTCGAAGCACCGTTCTTCGCCGAATTCTTTTTGCAAGCCAGCGGTCACACGAAAAACGCCTCCAAAATACCCCACATCTTCCCCAAACGTAATAAGGCGCTGATCCTTGGCAAAAGCTGAATGCAAAGTGTGGTTTAAGGACTGAATGATGTTCATGATTGGCATATTAGTTCTCGTTTGGAAAAAGCTTTTTCACTTCAGAGTACTGCTCTTTTAGCGGATTTGTCATTTCAAAATAGACATTTTCAAACATGTATTTCAGAGCAGCTCTTGGAGTCTCTTTTGCGATGGCTATGGCATCAGTGATTTGTTTAGTAATCTCTTCTTGTAGTTTTGATTCCTTATCATCATCCCATAAATGCTGCTCTTCTAAATAAGTCCGTAGACGACGAATGGGACATTTTGCTTCCCAAATTTTGACTTCTTCATCATTGCGGTATACAGAAGGGTCGTCCGAGGTAGAATGTCCGCCTAAGCGGTATGTCATGGCTTCAAGGAGAACGGGTCCCTTCCCTTCAAGGCAGTGTTTTCGGGCTTCGATAACGGCAAAATAAACTGCAGTAAAATCATTGCCATCGATACACATCGAACGGATTCCGTAAGCTTTTCCTCGATCGGAGATTCTATCTGTGGCAAATTGCCGTGAGGATGGGGTTGAAATTGCGTATCCATTATTGCGACAAAAGAAGATGGCTGGTGCTTTACGGACTGCTGCAAAGTTGACCCCAGCATGGAAATCTCCCTCGGATGCAGCTCCTTCGCCAAAGAAACAGAGAGCTATTGTGGAGGCCTTTTGTATTTTCATCGCATAGGCGCAACCGGCAGCATGGGGGATTTTTGTTCCAATGGGCGAAGAGACAGTCACAACATTTAGTTCACGCGATCCAAAATGATTGGGCATCTGCCGTCCTAAAATCCAATCTTCACGGGTGCCAAACATATGGTGAATATATTGCAGAGGAGTGCAGCCGCGCCAAAAGATGGCTCCATTTTCCCGATATTGGGGGTAGATCCAATCTTCCATTGACAGTGCGGCGGTGCTTGCAACAGAACAAGCTTCTTCACCGCGCGCGCTCATGGCGAAGGTGATGGTGCCTTGGCGTTGAAGAGTGATCATCCGTTCGTCAATTAAACGGGCAAGCACCATGGTGCGATACCCTTTTAGGAGAATGTCTGGGGTGATAGATGTCATAGCCAACATATATCGTGGCATTGATATTTTTTACCACAAAGTTTGGGGTGGCTTGTAATCTTTTTCGTGAACGCGCCCGCG
>JABDBC010000097.1 GCA_013288825.1 Chlamydiota bacterium | reverse complement strand
TTCAGTTAAAACGTTAGGCTGTCATGCGAGAACCTCTAATACACTAATTTTCTACACTAATACACTAATATATTCTCAAATAATTATTATAATTAATAATTTTGTTATATAATTAATATTATAGGCAACTAATATTAATTATGGGTTTTTTATGAGTTCCGTATTAGGTCCTCCTCCATCTCCCGGGGAAATACCGCCCATTCCCGATTTCTCCAAGCCAGCTACTTTGAGCAAATTGCATCTACCCCCAACGCCAGCCAGTCCACCCGCTCCAAGCCCTCCCTCATCACTCAACGCCATTAACAATAGAATTCAATCCCTCATTTCAGAATATCATACCCTTGATCATGAAATTTCAGATCATTCGAAACAAATTGCAGAGATCAAAGCTTCCCGCTCTACCCCTGCTGCAAATTCAGAGGCAATAATCAAACAAAAAGAAGACGCCATCTCAAAAATGCTTAAGCAAATGTCTTCAATCAATTCTCATCTGGAAACAGAATTTGGCAGGCTCGATGAAGAATTTGTCAAATTCTCCTCCCCAGAAGTTTCTGACAAACCTGGAGCAGATCTTTCACCTGAAAGATTGCAATATCTAAAGGCACTGGAAGTAGTCTCAAAACGGGAAGAGACTGTAGCTAAGCTTCTGCGAGAACTCATTTTAAATCCAAATTCTAACAAAGAATCTATGGAACAGCTTCGCAAACTCTATAGAGATCACATCCAACCGCAAGCCCAAAAAGCAAACAAAATCCTCATATTTGAAGGAATTGCCCCTGCAGATTTAGAGATTGTTCGCAAAGAACAGCGTCAATTGCATGAAAAAAGGGGGTTTTATCTCGGCGATTTACAAGCAAATACCGAACTTAATAACCAGATCTTACTACGGTTATCGAATCAAGATCAAAATACACTTAAGGAATACCTCAGAGAACACTCCAATCTATCTCTCAGGGAATATAACGAATTGCTCAAGTCAATCCAGTTTGTTCCCACAATGGAAGGAGCCCAAAAAGATGCTTTTGAGAAATGTGAGAGATATCAATGGAGTTATAAGCAATCTGATAAGGTCACTGTGGAGCTTACTTTCAAACAGGTCCTAGATTTGTGCCTAAAGCAGGGTTGGTCGGTAATGAAGGACATCAAACCAATCCCAAAAAAAGAAGTCGGGGAGAAATTACCTTCTATTACCGATGTCAGAATAGCTTCAGGAGCCAATATCGAATGGACGGATACCTCCGCTCAAAGAAATGAAGCCCTGAAAAAATGTAATGAACTCTATTGGATGGATGGCTCAATACCAGTAACTTTTGCCACTGTAGCAAAGTATTATAGAAGTCACTTGGGCGAAACTGAAAGTTCTACAGTCTTATCAAACCTTTTACAAAAGTTTAAATCATCAGGAGATATTTCAGAAAATGAGATTCGGGCAGCGCTTGGAATTGTCGTTGATATCAGCTGGAAATTGGTTTTACCAGTAGCTCGAGGTTCGATTAACCTTACTCGTAATATAGAGTCGAGTAATCAACAAATAGAACATCTGCTTTCTGAATTTACAATCTTAAACAGAGAATACACCGACACATCAAAAAAAATCGAAATTCTGACCAAAACGCCTTCTCCAGATAAAGAAGCAATGGAAAAAGAGACTAAAAACTTGGCCCAAATCTCTGCAAAATTAACAGCTGTAAGTAAGGATTTAGTTGAAGAATTCCAACTCTTAGACGAGAACTTTGACAAACTGTCGACATCAGAAAAAGAGAAAGTTGCAAAAGAAAAAATGGGAGACCTTCCCGATATTGTTCGTTCCGCTTTCCAATGGGCCAACACCATTGGCAATACCTTAGAGAAATTGGAGTCAAGTGCTGAAACTCCCAAGGAATCGATTGAGGGCTTGAGAAAACTATATTTAGGCAGGATCGCCCCTCTGAAAAAAAAGGTCCAAACATATGTAGAAGGACAAAGGGGCTCTGTAGGGACGGCAGCTGCTGAAGTAGGTCGTGCACTCCAAGCAGGCTTAGCAGCTATGAGAGAAGTTCCACGTTTACCAAAGTCTCGCGTTGGTTCAGCTCAACTAGTCGACATCGTGGGTACAACTGCTGTTTATAAACGCATGACTAAGCAAGCAGAAAAAGAAACGATACTCATTAGCAATATCGCAGATTTTTATAGTCCAACAGCAGTCATGCACAGTTACACAATTTCTCAGCCAAAGCCCGCACGATTTGGCATGGCAATAGTAAGTCAAAAAGACCGCCTTCGCGGCTATTCCTTAGCTGATCTATCTAAAAAACCCAAGCTGAAAGGTCATATCAGATTACGGCTTTCTTTCGATGATGAACGTGACTTGGAACGCTATCAAAAAAAGGCTGGTGAGGAAGCCCTAGAAATTCTCTTCATCCCCCAAATAACAAAAGCCAATGAAGCAGTTTATGAAAAATGCGAGAAATTTAAATGGAAATACACTGATGCAAAAGGAAAAGTTCACATCCTAAATTTCAAACAACTTCAAGAATTATGCGCCAATGAGACTACTAGTATTCTTAGTAGAGTAAAAGCTTTAAAGCCAATAGGAAGGGGTACCACAGCACTTCCTACAAGAGGGGAAGCTCTTACGGCGATCAATAGTGTCAGCTGGGAAGTGATCTATCCAGAGCAACTCGGTGCTTCAGTAAGTCGCCTACACAATGTTGCAGTAAAACCCTATGCAGACATGATTTTGGCACGAAATATCCCATCACAATGGCTTGAAAGGCTGTGGCAAAATCTGACACCAGAAGCTGAATATCAAACCTTCATGACTGCTGAACATAATTACTTAGATCTTCATTCAAAAAATTTAGGCATAAGACCAAAAATCACTCCAGAATATGAAGAATGCCAAAGTATTCCGGAATTCTCTGATCTTAAAAATCGATATCTCTCAGGAACATTGAATAGCAAAACCGTTGTAACATTCACTGATGTCGATGGGATTACTAAAACCGGTCCACTCGAGAACTTTCCTAAACTTCAAAAAGCCCTGGAAGTGAAATGGGAATTTGTTCTTTTTGATACCGATCTTTCTATGGGTGAAAGCAACTATCTTTATAGAAGACATCATGATGGTAGGGTGATCACCATGTTACCCTTCAGATCCGTTTTTCTGGAATCTCTGTGGAAGGACAAACCACTAAGCAGGGAATGTCTAGAGTTGATGGCTTCAGGAGATAAAAGAGAGGATGAAATGAGAGCTTGGATAAAGGGATTAGATAGGCCCGTTTACAAAAAACTTTCAAAGGCTAATAAAGATAGAATAGTTGATTCATTTGATGGATTTTTAAAAAGATTTAGTTTTATAGAGACATCAAGTCTGTCTTCTTATAGATCAAAAAAAGCAGGTGTTACAATTGATGATGTCGCTGGTAAATTTGCAGATTTTGTAAATCGCAACGCTAACAATGAATTTTGGCAAATGATGGAAAGTGATGTCGGGGATATGGCTCTTCCAGAAAACGTCAGCTCATTGGAAAAATTTGCGATAAAACATCACTTAAACCTAGAAAAGCTAAAACTACTCAATCCCACATTACGGGGTGAACTTAAACCTGGTACACGCATTAGAACTCTAGATTTAACATCTAAGACACCGGAAGCAGATAAAAATCGAATGAATATTGCTAAGCAATTTTTTCCTCGCATGACTCCTCAACAACAGGAAGCATTTTTTGAGCGACGAAATTATCGGAAAGCTTTTATTTCTAAACATCAGGAGTTGCAAAAGGTTATAGCCGAAACCCCAGAAGCCGATAAGCTACAAAAGGCATTGATGGAGTATGTCGGGGGAGTCTATGCCCCATTATCAAGCTCAAGACGCAGTGCTTTGGAATCTGAGATAAGTCGATGCGAAAGTATGGAAGAATTAGAAAAACTTGGTAAGGCGATAGCATCGGAATGCCAGCCCACTTATGGCAACATTGCAAAAGTGATGTACCCTCTTCTAGCAGATGGATTCGAACTGGGTGAATTAATTTATGGTCGACCCGAAGCAGGTAAAACCATTGGGCTTCATACCCGACCACTAGAAGATCAGATTGCAGCTGGATTGAGCTCAGGAAACGAGCGTACCCAGGCCTTAGCCCAACGCATGTCCGATGCGATTACTGAGGGCGAAGCAATTCCTAATCTAATCGCCTACGTTTGACAATGTGTGCCACATGTGATACAATTGAGTTTAAATAGATGTTGGTTGTATGAGTAGGACTACATCGCTGTCCGCAAAATTATCACAATAGCCGAAAGAAGAGAAATCATATGGATTGGACACAAGTTTTTACAATCATTTCTGTTGTTATAAGTTTGATATATTGGTTAAAGCAAGATACTAACAGTTTAAAAGAACAGTTAGTTTGGGTAATTAATAAATTCGAAATTAATTTATTACAAAAGATTGACAACGTCGAAACTAGTTTAACGAAAAAGATTGAACTCGTCGAAACTAGTTTAACAAAAAAAATTGAGACCGTCGAATCTAGTTTAACAAAAAAGATTGAACTCGTCGAAACTAGTTTAACAAAAAAAATTGATAGTCTTCAATAAACAGTAACAGATGTTGATCGTCGCCTATGGTGTTTAGACAGTGATTTGTCTTCTAAAGACTGTTGTACGACTAAAGAAAGATCTACACTGAAAAAAACAGAGTAAAAAGAAAATGGAAATGGAAAATAAGCCAAGTTTTTTGAAAAATCATGCTGACACACTCGCTATCATTGGAGTGAATTTAGCAATTGCCGCAATTTATGCATGTATTCTTATTTCTAATATATCTAGTATTAATGCCGCTAATGCTAGGGTCGACACTGCAAATGCTAGAATGGACACATTACACATAATGTTTTATGATCTCCTAAATGAGGTAAAAAAATAAGGGCCTTGATAATGTGTGCGAGATGTGATACAATTAAGTTAAAATAGAGGTTGGATGAGTAGGGCCCCCTGCTACCCGCGAAATTATCAGAAAAGCCAACACAAAGGAAAATAGTAATGGACTGGACACAAGTTTTCACAATCATTTCTGTTTTCGTAGCACTAATATATTGGATGAAACAAGACATGAAAGACGGATTCACTAGATTAGAAGTTAAAATTGATAAGCTTGAAGGAGTTGTTACTGATATAGATCGCCGTCTGTGTCGTTTAGAAGGTGCTTTTTCTTCTAAAGATTGTTGTATGATTAAAGATTCATCTCAATTGAAGAAGGTTGAATAGATATGGATGTTGTGACAGGACCCACTATCCCGCGGAATTATCAGAAAAGCCAACACAAAGGAAAATAATAATGGACTGGACACAAGTTTTTACAATCATTTCAGTAAACGTAGCTTTAATGTATTGGTTGAAGCAGGACATAAATCGAATAGAAATGGAAACAACAAGCTTAAAAAACGATAATATGCAAATAAAATGCGATCTTGTTGAAATAAAAACAATGTTACATATGAAAGATTGTTGTATGATTAAAGATTCATCTCAATTGAAGAAAGTTGAATAGACATCTAATTTCAAACAAAACTACTTATTCCTTTTGCAAAATCTTTGCCATTACCCTATAACAAAATTAGAACCAATTTCCGACTCCTCCTTTGTATCTTTGCGCCTTAACGTCTTTGCGTTTAATTTTTTTGGCAAACCTGGGGTAGTTTATGCTTCCGCTTAACACCACGCACGATCTTGTCACCCCTGATGGAGCCATCACCAGCATCAATTTCATCGACGAAAAAACTGCTATCGCTACCGTATTTATCGAAAATATCTCCCCTGCCTTTGTAGGTTACCAAATCCCCATCTCTTCCGTATTCTTTAATATCAAAAGCACCCTAGCTCAACTCGGCCTGAATGGCATCGGACAAGAATATGAACTCAGCCCAAAAAGTCATTCTGCTCAAGTCAAAGTAAAACTTGATGCCATTGGCGATATCGCTGTCGCCATGCTGAAATTGCTCGTTCCTGGAGCCATCATAGGAAAGCTTTTTGCCGCCGATGAGCGAAGAAGGGTCCGTGATCCCGATTATCTTTCAAGATACTTTGGACGTGCCGACCGTCGAGGACGCCCTCTCCTTTCTCTTGGAGGACTCCATGGAAGCAACGATCTCATTTTAGACAAAGTCGACGGACGCACCATCGCTTACCTCACATTGCAAAATGGACGTATCGTCTATGATAAATCGATCTATGGATTCCTCCCCACCCTTGCCCGGGCGCTAACAACAAAACTAGAAACCCGAAATTTGGTGAGACTTCATCAAGAATGGATCCCTTACATGCCTCGAAACATTGATGAAGGGGAAATCTTGCTATTGCGCACACTCCCCTTACATATCAGAACAGTGTTTGGAAGGGTTGTGGACAGCCTTCTTTCACAAGGTTATCGGCACACGACAGCCTCTGTGCTGCAACCCGATACAAGTGCCTCCGGAGACATCTATGAACTGTATGGCAGCAGCAAACGAGAGATCTCAGATATCCCTGTGGAGTTTTATACCTTAGCGCCTTACCGCGAGCACGTCTTTTTTTCTGACCGAGATCAACTTCAAGCATCATTAGAGCAGCCTGAAGCCCTTTTCAAGGCGTTTCAAACAGCTCCACAGGCGGCGAATCCTAATCAGCAAGAGGCCGAGATTCAGAAGGCAGCAGTTTTTGTTGTAAAAGGAGAACAGCTACTGAATTTAAAACCAGAAGACTGGATTGTGCGAGAAACCCGCATGCAAGAGTTTCCAGGATTATTCCAAGGCTCAAGGCAAGCTCTGATGGTTGAAAGATTTATCAAACAACAGTCATCATATCCATTTCTAAAGGCTATTGATGATGGAGAGATCACCAGCCAGGGCGTTCTCTTGACCCATTATTTTCCTTCTCCTTTGATGAAAAGGATGCTGCTTGGCGATCAAGTGCAGCGGTGCTTGAAAGGGATCTATTTTCAGTACCCCTCGCAAACCTTCCAAGATTTTTTTTCTGCAGAAGATCGGGCACTCTTACACGACTTAGACAAATTTGCAATCCCTGTTTATTGGGTCGACAATACGACAAAACAGATCCTCCAATATATACAAAAGCCTGGCCATGATTCAGGAATGTTCGTTCCTTTGCATCAAATCGAAACATTTTTAAAATCGACAGTGTTTGGAATCTATGGCTCAAATCTACTGGAAGGCAATTTTGAAGAGGAATTGAAAAAGTTGCTGAGCGGCATATTGGAGATGCGTAAGGAAATGAACCATCCATTGCTTCAATCAAATACCCCTTTAGCACTAGTAACAGGTGGAGGACCTGGCGTCATGTTGGTGGGCAATCGAGTCGCAAAAGAGCTCCATGTGCTGTCATGCGCTAATATCGTCGACTTCCGTCAGCCCAATGCACCCCTCATGCAGGAGCAACATCAGAACCCCTACATCGAAGCTAAAATGACTTATCGCCTCGACAAATTGGTTGAAAGGCAAGCTGAATTCAATTTAGACTTCGCCATTTTCTTAGCCGGTGGGATAGGAACTGACTTTGAATATAGTTTGGAGGAGGTACGTCGGAAAGTGGGCGCAACAGGAGCCCTGCCTATATTGCTCTTTGGAGATCCAGATTATTGGACAAAAAAAGTGACAACTCGCTTTAAATGCAATCTAGAGACAGGGACAATCAAAGGCTCAGAATGGGTTAGCAATTGTTTTTACTGTATTCAGACTGCCGAGCAAGGATTAAAAATCTATCGTGAATTTTTCAAAGGGACCTTGCCAATAGGCAA
>JABDBC010000096.1 GCA_013288825.1 Chlamydiota bacterium | reverse complement strand
ATGCCTTTGCCGCATTCGCGGCAATTTTTTTTCAATAAATAAAAATGCGCGAATCGTGGGTTACAGGGCTCAGAATTATATCCGAATTTACCCAGGCCTTCAGTCGCCCTTTCAGGGCTTCCTCAGCCTGGGCTAGATAGAGGCGCATCTTCGATGCTTAGGGCAGGGTTGTCTTAAGCATCGAAGATGCGCCTCTATCTAGCCCAGGCTGAGAAAGCCCTGAAGGGGCGATCGAAGGCCTGGGTAAGTTAGGATATAATTCTGAGCCCTGTAAGGGCGGCTCTTCGCCCACAATTGCTGCTTTGAGATAGCCATCTTTGAAAACGGTCATATGATAAGCATCATTCCAGAAATGCCATTCAAATAGAGAACCGTATTCAAAGGCATTTTCCATTCGCACTAAAGTCTTTGCAGAACATTGCTCCGCTATCTCATCCAATATGGAAATCGCTTGGTCTGTAGCCTCTGAAAATTCTTGGCTAGAATAAGTATCTATCCAGCGCATATAAGGGTTGTTTTCAGTAGCGTGTGCAGCAATATTGCGTCCCACTTCCCTATAGATCCAAAAACAAGGCAACACTGCTGCAACGGCCTCTTCTACAGTAGCTGTAGCAGCTGTTGCAATGAGATACTGTGAATAAGCTACACAAGCTGGAGAAGGTTCAATGTCATTGCAATCATAGTGTGGGCCTAAAAAATTCGCATGCAGCTCCCTTTCTGCAACAAGGGCTCCGAGTGCAAAATTTAAAAAGGTGTGACTTGTCTTAGAAGAATCTGCTCGAGCTGCAATAAATGCTAGAGCACGAGAAAAATTCACCAAGTAATAGGCATCTTGCTCCAAATAAAAAACAAACCGCTCCCGCTCCAACGTCCCTTGAGCCAATTCCACATTAAAGGGGTGATCGATGATCCTTTGATAAATTGGAGCAATTTGTTGCCAAAGGGCTTCTGAAAATTTCATGTTAAAGCTTTAATCTCTTCGGTTTTTTTGTAAGTATTCAGGCAAATTAATGTGCCTAATGATATTGTCAAGGGATAAAGGCAACATATCACAAGTGAATGAGATTGCTCAAAGATCATCAGGCAAATGGGGACGGTGCTGCCCCCAAAAACAGATGTCGCGATGGCTGCGCTAATAAATATGCCCCTACAACGTTTTTGCACTTCGAATTGGTGTAGCATCCAACTATGAATAGGTCCTATAACAAGACTCGCACAGGCTGTGAGAACCATTTGCAAAACTAATAAATTTTTACAAAAGTAACATAAAGGAACGATTGTGATAGAGAATAACAAGACTCCAACCATCATAACTCTTTGTAAGCCCACTCGATCCGCTATCCAACCTGCAATGACAAGAAGTAAACCGTATGCAATCAAAGTCTTAAAAGTATCAAAATTTTCAGTAGTCGTTTGCTCAAAATGCATCAACGGCAAAAAGATAAATATAAACGTGTAACTGATTATAAAAAATGCCAAAACGACCACAACTGATCCGATTGTCCACAGTTCAGATTTAATAAAAGTGGACCAATTCACTCCTTTTAAGGATTCCTGCGATATGGCAGAAAATGCAGGTGTTTCTCGACAATGATTTTTCAGCAAATAACTAATTAATCCCCCCACAGCACCTACGAGAAAGCAAACTCGAATCCAAAAATGGTCCTCTGTCAAAAACGCCAATGTTGCTAAACCATTAGCAGCAAGCAATCCAAAAACAGCAAATAGACAGCTCAATGAGCTCATTAATCCATTTTGTTTTTTACCTGAATGTTCCAGTGAAAAAACTATGGAGCCGTGATACTCACCACCTGAAAAAAAATGCTGTGCACAAATGAACACAAGGAAGAAAATCCAAACATTACCTGCTAGTAAATCGAAGGGAGCAAGCCCCATCATCCCTGTTGCCACAGCGAGTCCAAGTGTTGAATAGATGCATGTCTTTTGCCTTCCTTGCTTATCTCCGATGAGACCGTAATAGATCGCCCCTGCGGGATACAGCAGACATGAACCTATGAAAACTAGCGAATAAGAAAAGAAGACCGCGCTCCATTCTGTTGTCTGCTGAAAAAGAAGTGTCGCGAGTAAGGGTGCGATAAAGCTGTAAATCGACATGTTGTAAGCTTCTACCAAACTAGAGACCCAACCAATCCAAACCTCTTTTGGCAGCGTTTTAAGAATCCTAGAATCACTCATTTACTTTTCCCCACAAGTGATGGAAGTGATGAACGGGTCCATTACCACGACCAATATTAAGTTTTGCTCCTGCCTCAATGGATTTTGTCAGATACTGTTTCGCTTGCTTGACGGAATCAAAAATATTAAAACCTCTTGCCAAGAAGGATGCTATTGCTGCTGAATAGGTGCAACCTGTTCCATGGGTGTTTTTCGTTTGAATCCTTGGACCTGGCAACCAATGGATTTCGATGTTGGGATTTTTCAGGCATAAGCAATCATCACAATTGCCCTTCAGGTGCCCTCCTTTCACGACGACAGCCTGAGGCCCCATCTCAATTAGGTCTAAGGCGGCCTTTTCCATTTGCGCCTTGGTCTGGATCTCACGTCCTAATAATTCAGAAGCCTCTAATAAATTAGGAGTTAGGACTGTAGTGATCCGGAAGAGGCGTTCTTTCATAGTCGCAATCGCGTTAGGAAGCAAAAGCTTATCTCCGCTTTTAGCGACCATCACGGGGTCTAGCACGATGTTTGGAACGGTGTACTGACCCAGAATATGTGCAACAGACTCAATGATATCCTGACGATGAAGCATGCCTATCTTCACAGCATTCATTTGTATATCGTCTAAAATGGCCTTTATTTGTTCTTCTACACATAAAGTCGATATATCGAAGATGGACCTGACTCCAACTGTATTTTGGACAGGAAGAGATGTTAAGGCTGTTGCCCCATAGCATCCTAAAGCAGAAAATGTTTTGAGATCTGCCTGAATCCCCGCTCCGCCGCTTCCGTCAAATCCTGCAATTGACAAAACCTTATAAAATTGATTATTTTCCATTTGACATCCTAATAGCAGCAGTTTTAGGGCACGGAGCATTAAAAATTGCGGTGACAATAGCCACTCCTGCTGCCCCACAGTCCAGAATTTTTTCTACGTTCGTCTCATTAATGCCTCCAATGGCAACAATCGGATGACGAGAAATAGAACACAATTGTTTCAACCCCTCAAGCCCCCAAGGTCTGCTACAATCAGATTTTGTTTTTGTCTGAAATACTGGGCTTGCTGCAAGGTAGTCGACGTCCTCATCAGAAGCAGCTATGGCTTGTTCGATTGTTTCTACAGAAAGCCCAATGATTGCCTGCTTACCAAGAATAGCTCTTGCTTCAGCTACACTGAGATCTGATTGTCCTAAATGCACCCCATCAGCATTCACTGCATGAGCCACATCGACCCTGTCGTTAATGATCAAAGGTATGCCAAGCGGCTTCAGAAATGAGTGTAGGCTTCTTCCAATCGCACACATTTCACGTGCTGATGCTTCTTTTTCTCGAAGCTGAACGACTTTGACACCCCCATCTATGGATTGTCTGATAATCCTGAAGAAATCTTCAAGTGCCAATGTACCCCGATTGGTAACCAGATAAAGAGAAAGATCAATGCCGCGTTTCATAAAACGTCAACGCGCATGCGCTCCTTAATTTCGTTTAATGAGATGTTGTAAAGGGCATCGATGAAAGCCAGTTTAAATGATCCAGGTCCATTCCCCTTTTTAGCGGCAATTTCACCAGCAATTCCCATCAGAATGGCAGCGTGGGCAGATCCGAGCAAGGGATTTTGATTGACTGCTAAAAATGCCCCCGTAATAGCTGTGGCTGTACAACCCATCCCGGTGACCTTCTCCATTAAGGAGTGTCCATTATGAATGAGAATAAGCATCTGACCATTGGTTACTACATCAGTTTTCCCGCTCATCCAAACAATGCACTTTTTCTGAATAGCCAGCATTTTTGCTTGTTCTTGATAATCTGAAGCATTTAAAAGACTGTCGACACCCCGGCTTAAACTTTGATTTCCGTTGAGCGACACGATTTCCGAAGTGTTGCCTCTGATGACTGTAACTGCACCATGACTTAAGATGGAATTAGCCGTTTTCATACGGTAAGGTGTAGCTCCAGAGCCAACTGGATCAAATACGATGGGAATGCTTTTAGAATTTGCTGTTTTAAGAGCCAGCAGCATGGCCTCTATCCATGCAGAGCTTAAAGTGCCAATGTTTAGGACAAGACTATTTGCAATCGTAGCCATGTCCTGAGCTTCTTCTACGGCATGAGCCATTACTGGAGAAGCCCCAATAGCCAAAAGACTATTTGCAGTTTGCTCCATAACGACATAATTGGTGATGTTATGAATAAGAGGGGAATTTTTTTTGATTGCTTGGATGTCCGACCAGACACCCTGTGGGCTTATTTGCATCTTCACGCTCCCTCCGCTGGTATTGTCCAGATCAGGTTTTAGGGACTCTCTCAGCTAAGTTGCGACAAATTACGCAGCTTAGCACCCCTGGTGATTAAAATTTGGTTTCTAAAATAATAGCAAATGTAGTTATATCATCATTGGCGAAATTTCTTCAACTGTGAAATGCACTGCAGCAGCTATTCCCGCTAAAAGCAAGTAGATTTTACCACAGAGATCACAGAGAGAAGAAGAGAAATATGGAGAGTCTGTTTTCGACAAACAAAAGCGTTGCACCGAGCCCTGAGGGCTGTTACAATTTAGCTCAGGCTGAGCGCTGCTACTTTTGGTTGGAAGTGATTTTAATCATTTTTTCTTCATTTTTCTCTCATTTTGTAGCCCACACCCAGGTTTCGCGAGCCTACGAGCGAAACTGCAGGTGTGGGAACTGATACAAACCAATGGGATGTAGCTTATGAAGCACTCAAAGACATTACATTTCAAGGGAACGAACGAGTTCTTGATCTTGGATGTGGAAGTGGAAAGATTACCGCCAACATAGCTGGGAGGGTACCCAGTGGTTCTGTAAAGGGTATAGACTTAAGCCAAGGAATGATAGATTTTGCTCAAAACACTTACACACCTTATCATGATAATTTGATCTTTATCAAAGAAAATATTCTAGAGTTAAATGCTTCATCTGAATTCGATTTAATTTTCTCTTCTAGCTCACTACATTGGATTCTTGACCATGAACCGTTATTAGCCTATGTACATAAAGCATTAAAGCCGGGTGGTTCTATCCTTTTTACAATTCCATGCACCCCTTTAAAAGAAGTAGCAACAACTATTCAAGATGTGACTTCACAAGAACCTTGGAACATTTATTTCAAGGATTACAATCATCCACGTCGCAAATTTATAGTGGAAGAATACCATCAACTACTCAAGCATGCGGGATTTGATGAGATTGCAGTTGTTCAAGTTCCATTTACTTATTACTTTGAAACGAGAAGAGAATTTGCGGATTGGTTTGCTGCTTTTTCACCTATGCTACTCTATATTCCAAAAGCAAAACATGAGGATTTTCTAACAAGTATTGTTGAAAGGTATCTCAAAACATTTCCCTTGGGAAAGGATGGGCAGATTACTTTCAAACAAAATGAACTTATTATTAAAGCTGTTAAAAGATAACTTCAAATGAATTATAGTGTTTTCATTTTAGTTTCTTGTCTTATTTCTAATTGACAAGCATATTTGAGGTTGATTAAAGACAAGGCACCAACAAAAATAAAGCATGCAGCAAGAGATAGAGTAGTTTCAACAGAAATCAAAGAAAAAATTAAACTTCCGATGGCGCCCACAAGAAATTGAAAAGTGGTTAGTAAGGCTGCTGCAGCGCCAAAGTTACTGTGAATAACACTGAGAGATTTAGAAGCTGCATTTGCTACACAAAAAGGCATACAAGTGAAAAAGATTAATGAGGGAAACAACAGTGACCAGGTTGTTAAGATGTCCATTATATGAAAAAACATTAATAGGCACCCAGCTAAAAACATAAGACATGCTCCCAAACATAAGATTTGCGTTACCAAAAAATGATGGATAAGTTTTATGTTAATATAACCTGTAACAATGATCGTTCCTCCCACATAAAGTGCAAGGGAACCATATTCAATGGGTGACAACCCAATAATTTCTTGGAACAAAAAAAGGGCTTACGGTCAAGTAGGCAAAAAATCCTAATGAAGGGAGAACATAATTCACACCAAAAATAAGGAATAGACGATTCTTCAAAATGGAACGATATGTCGAGAAAATTTGAGAGATTTTTTCATTACTAGGATTTTTCAAGCTTTCAGATTTAAAAGCTATGCAGAAAAATATAAGCATCATATAACAAATAAGAAAAATAAAAACAGCTTGCCAGTGAAAGCTTTGTTGAAGCACTCCACCAATAGTTGGGGCGATAGCTAGCACGAGAGGCATTAACATTGTTATAAAGGATATTTGTTTTGCTAAAGCTTTCCCTGTAAACAGATCTGAAACAGTCGCCCGCGTAGATATCAGCACAGCTCCTGTACCAATGCCTTGTATGAAGCGAAAGGCAATTAGCCAGTAAATATTCTGAGCGAAAAGGCATCCAAAAGTAGCAAGGATACTTATAAAAATTCCCCCTAAAAGCACTTTTTTACGTCCCACATGATCTGATAACGGCCCAAAAATAAGCGGGGTTAAAGAAAAACTTAACAAGTAGAAGAACAGGGTCATTTGGACTTCACTATCGCTCACATGAAAGTATATAGAGAGCGCAGGAAGTGACGGTAAATAAATATCTGTCGCAATATATCCCAGGGATATCAAGAGTAAAAGATATGTTGTCGTATAAAATTTTGAATTCACACCGATAACCATTTAGTTTTTTTGTTCATATAATTGTCCTGAAATACTCCTGAACCAAAATCGGCTGAATGCAGCTTGACCAGTTCATCCCTTTGCAGGGCATCACTCAAGGTCTTTAACGGTCAGTTGCTGGTGGCCCATCTTCTATACTTAATTTATTGGCATAGCAATGATCATTTGTAATCGCCATTTTATCTAGGAACAGGTATGTTCTCCAGGAAAAATTCTTTCAAAAATTTTTGGCTCTTCAAAAACACTTGAAAAAAGTAACTCTGATGTGATACAATAATGTTTGCATTGTTCAATGTAAACTCTTACTCTTAATTCTCACTTTTTCTTTTTTACTTTTCTACACTTACAGTTTTCATTTGTTGCTTATTTTTTCAACCATAGGATGGTTGTTTCAAATTTTTCTCTATAAAACAAACATTTTCAAATAAGGAGTATAACAATGTGTGATAATTTCTTTATTATTACTGGGGGACCTGGCGCAGGGAAAACCACTTTAATCGAAGAGCTTAGAAAGCGTGGTTTTTTTTGCGTTGAAGATATTGCACGTAAGATAATTCGAGATGAAGCATTTGGGAACAATGACCGAGAGAATACGCAACACTTCACAGAGATGCTACTTTCAGGCTCAATAGAGGCATATGAAAAAGCCATGCGCGATGGGTACGGTACGATCTTTTTTGATAGAGGAGTTGTTGGTGACATCGGATATGTTTTTCGCACTAACATGCTCATTTCTCCTGAGTTGTGTCGAGCCGCATCCTCGCTCACCTACAACAAAAAAGTGTTTATGGCGCCCCCATGGGAAGAAATCTATTGCAATGACAATGAAAGAATACAGACTTATGAAAAAGCTTTAGAAGTGTACGAAAACCTTAGAGATATTCATTACAAATATGGTTACGAAATCGTCGAGCTTCCAAAAACTAGCGTCGAAAAGAGAGCTGATTTTGTGATCGGGCATATCTGAAGGATGAAGTATAAAGGCTGAAGGCTAAATTTTTTGTAACGCATGATGAAAGGAAAGGGGGGTCAGAC
>JABDBC010000095.1 GCA_013288825.1 Chlamydiota bacterium | reverse complement strand
CTATCTAGTCCCAATGTGTTCCATGTTCTTTCAGTTGCGCCTTTCATGGCATCCACAAGTACCTTTCCTTCTTTCCCAAGCTCCAAACGCTTGTGTGGATCAGATAATAACTCCAAAATAGTTTGTGAAAGATCCTCAGAAGTAACCTGCAAACCTGCTTTATATTCTTTTACAAGCTGCACTAATTCTGGTTGGGTGTGCATGAATGGACCAAATAGAACAGGGACTCCATATCCACACGGCTCAATAATATTATGCCCCCCGATTTTTGGGGTATAGCTGCCCCCTACGATAGCTAATGTAGCTATTTGATAACATTTTCTGAGAATGCCCATAGCATCAATAAGGATCACTTTTTCATGACCTGTCCGTTCGCTGATTTTGCTGTAGGGGATAAATGGAATATCCCGTTGTGATAATATCTGAGAGACTTCTGAGAATCGTTCAGGATGGCGAGGGACGATGACGACTTTGAGTTTTGGAAATCGACCCCAAACAGGTCCGAGTGCATCAAGAACAACTTTTTCTTCGGGATCGTGGCTGGAACCTACAACAAGTACAGGGTCATTTTCTGAGATTCCCATTTGTTGTTTCCAGTCTTGAAGTTCTTTTGGAGGGGTAATTGCGTAATCTTCATCGAATTTCAGATTGCCTGTGATGGTAATTTTATTCTCCGGAACTCCCATCTCAGAAAATCGATTTGCATACAATCGATTCTGCACGCAGAAGTGATCGAAAGTGGAAAAAAGGTCATTCGAGAAAGATGGAAACCATTTAAAGCGTTTTAGGGAGCGTTCAGAGAGCTTCCCATTAACTAATGCAATCTTAGCGCCTGCTTTTTTGGATGCTTGTAAAAAATTCAGCCAGAATTCCGATTCACATAAGACCACATAGTCAGGAGCTACCCTTTTTACAATAGGTCCAATGACCCAACTAAAATCGAAGGGCAAGTAGACGTGATAATCTGCAAAGGAGATGTTTTTTTTAGCTTCAGCATGTCCTGTTTCAGTTGTGGAGGAAACAATCAAGAGAGGATTAGTCAATTCGTTCTTAGCTTTTTTTGCTAAGGCTACGATTGCCTTTGTTTCCCCTAAGGAACAAGCGTGAAACCAGATAACTTTACGTCCATTTTTCGAGATTTGAGGAAAACTGCTTCCCATTTTGTAAGGAAGAGAATGGCTATACTTTCCATAACGCCACTTTTGATAAAGGCCTTTTGGGAGGCTACACAGGATGAAAAAAGCTAAGACAAAATTGTAAACAATCATGATATCAATGATCTCTAGGTAAAAAAACAGACATGCGCATCAGGCTTAGACCTGAAATCTCTCAGTAAAAAATTCAACGCAAAGTTACCCTCTGCGCCTCCCCGTCTCTGCGTTAATCTTTATAACGAATTTAACGCAGAGACGGGGAGGCGCAGAGACGCAGAGGGGAACTTTGCGTTTAATTTCTTACAAAGATGTTGCTTTCATTAGCCTGATGGGTAAGCCTGCATATCTTGCTAATTCATAATGGGAATTGCTAAAAGGTCTTCCTGTTTTTGCAAATACTCTCTAACGTAAATCGCCAATGAGAATACTCCAAACAGATAAATCATGATAAACGATAGAGGAATATTTTCTACATTCAAAAAACAATCAAAACGCGTCGGCATGTTGTAGGTATAATTTAGAACGGATTGTGTATAGGAGCTATTTAGAGTATGAATGTATTCTCCAGCAAAGGGAAAAATGGCATGGACAGCCAATCCTAAACAAAGAAGGATTATTGACCAGCTGACCAAGAACGGGAAAAAAAGGTTGTACGCCAAACTGAACCAAGGAAATACTTGGAAGTGATAAAGCATCAAGGGTAAAGCAACTAAATTTACGGCGATGCCAAGCGCAAATGCTTGTCGAAAAAAAGTCAAAAAACAATACCCATGTTGATTGATAAAATTCATTTCAATAACTTGGCTAAGTGAACGTTTTGTAAACATCTGCTGCATGACGATGTCGCTTTCTTGGTAGATCAAAAGAATGGCTGCTGTTGCTGCAAAACTAAACTGAAATCCCAAATTAGTCCCTTGCAATGGATCTATGATCAAAATGACAAGCATGGCCACACCTAGGGAATTAATTCCTAATGAACGCTTCCCAAATAGGGCTCCTATTAGCCCTACGATCACAGTAATCCACGCTCGCATCACCGAGGAAGTGCATCCTAAAAAGACAAAGTAGATACTCAACAGAAAGATTACCAATAGAATTCCCAGCCGCCTCCGAACAAGCAGTCTTGCAATCAATCCTAAAAATAGCGCGACAATGGCAAAATGAAATCCCGAAATTGCCATGATGTGTTGCAATCCAAAGCGTCCAAACTGCTTTTGCATGATGCGATCATCAAAATCTCCGGTAGCAATTCCAGATAAAAATACTGCAGATTGCGACGAAGGTATATGAGAATGTAAGTACTCTGTCATCCATTTTTTTGCTCTAAAGCGCCACTCAACAAGTCCTGAAGCTGTTCCAGCAGGATACCAAGGGGTATGTTTCCCTGCGGAAAATACGTAATTGTTACTCTTTGCAGATTTTCGCAAACGCCCTTTGACATAGTATGAGAATTCCCCTGAAGGGCGTTGGGTTTCATCGTTTTGTGGTAAGCTGAGATAAAATGGGATGTTTCTGCCAGTGGTTTTTGGGGCATCAAAGTGAATAATGGTTCCACGATATGTCCAACGCTTGCCGAAATGGGTTGATGTAGAAGAGATGGAAGAAATTTCAATGAGTGCATTTCCCTCCAAGCCCTTTTGTGGAAGGTCTGGAAACAGATAATATGTTGTGGTAAAAAAATAACCTGCACACAATACGAGCAAAGCCAGCATTAAACGGATGGAATGTTTGAGAGAGTTGATTAGGGGCAGTAGCAGCAATGCAGCAACAACCACAAGGACATGGTGGTATTCAAGCCCGCAAGCGGTTCCAAGCATGAGTGACAAGGCATATAAAAGGGCAGGGTGCTTTTCCCAAAACAACTGATATGGAGAGAATATTGCCTGCCATTTATTCTTGAGTGCATCCATAGCTAGTGTTAATAAAACTCCTCAGAAAAATATTAAACGCAAAGACGCTAAGTCGCAAAGAAGGTAAAAGAGATTATTTTTTTATTAAAAAATACCTTCTCCTCTTTGCGACTTAGCGCCTTTGCGTTTAATTTTTTTTTAGAGGTTAGGGCTTTTCTGTCTCTTCTGCTAGGATGTCATATTCGCTTAAATAGTAGTCGTACTCATCAGTATCAGTCACCCAAGCAGTTTTCAGAATGTGTGCCACGTGTTCTTTGTTGTCTTTATTAAAATTTTGAGGCGGAAGACGGTTGTTAGCTGAAAAAATAAATTTTCCGAGTTGCTGCATCACTTTCAAGCGCATCTCATTTTGATATTTGATCAATTTGTCGGGATCGGAAAGATTTGTAAGATTGAGCTTTTCCACAGCTTTAGATGTTGCTGCATCAAGTTCAGCAAAAGATTTTGAGCTCTGAATGCTGTGCATCATGCTAGCTACCTCTTCAGAAGACAATTGAGGAATTCCATCATTCTGCGACCAAAAATTCAGGGTTTCTCGTGCAATTAATCCAAGTTGGGCTGCTTTCACATAGCTTGCAAATTGTGATAAACGCATTTCAGAATGATTTCGATATAGAGTTGCTAGTTCTTCCATGATTTTCTCTTGCTGTTGCTTATCCACTTCGACATACCAGGCGAGCAGCTTTTCAAAATTCTCAGAAAAAGCTGCAGATTTCCCTTCATTGTTGCTTTGAAGGAGCACTATCATCCTTTCAGTCACAACTGCAAGGGCTTGTTTGCGCTCACTTGCTAAAGAGATCAACTGTAGATAAAGGGGATGGTGCGGGTCAACATCAGGGGGTAGTTCATGCGGAAGCTGTGCAGGGGGAATATTAGATGTTGAATAGGCAATTTCTGAAGAATTTGGATTGCCAGATATTGTATCAAAGGAGCCTATCCTCATTGGATTAAGCCCTGTGGCTAATAAGTCGGGGTAACCCTCATTCAGCAGCAGATGGCTGCCTGTAATATGCCCTCCACCATTTAAGCTGAGATAGGCGATTAAAAATGGATGATTCGGTATCAGGGCTGCAAGGGCTTTTTGAGCCTTTATAGCCTTCTGCATGCCTTGTGAAGAATAAAGAACTAAATTTGAAAATTTTGACAACTCTTGCATTTGCTGCTGTAGACGTGTGACTTCATGACTGCCTCCCATAATTTGCAGCAGCCCAAGGGCCTTTGTCAGCAAAACTTCACTAAAATGGTAGTATCTAGGGGCATTATAAATGAGGTTCTCAGCATTAGGACGTACAAGCGCCAGAGCTTTTGGGGGTAAAAACCCCTTATCTGAATCAAAAGACGAGAGAGGGATAAGCTCCCCTTGTCGAACGAGGTATGAGATTTCAGAAGCTTGAGGACTGTCCAATACATTAGGGTTTGCCAGAAGGCGATTTAGGGCTTTAATACTCCCAATTTGACGCAATTCCATCGTTTTGGAGTCCACAGCAATGGTTGCTCTGGGAAATAGCCAATGGAGCAGGGTTGGTTCAGGCTGAGCGATTACAAGGAAATGCTGCAAGTCAGAACTCGTATAGATGCGCAAAATATAGCGGCAGTTTTTAAATTGACCTTGATTATCGATATTAGCAAAGGAAGGGTACTCTGCAGACAGCACAGCAACTAGATTGTTTTTGAGAAAAGCAGGATCGTACCAGTTTTGTTTTTGTGGGGTAATGTGATTCACTTGCGCATATGCCAACGTCATTGCAACGTCTGCAACCCCTTCTGCTGCGATAATTTGTTCTTTTACACTTCGACTGTTGATTTTGAAATAGGCAATAATCAAGGCAAAGGTAAGGCAAACAAAACAAAAGAGCCCCACATATGCTAATATTTTTTTAGACTTTGTAGGCAATGGACTTGCAGATCCTTCCTCAGGCTCTTTTTCACCTCTCGTTCTAATTTCCTCTTCAACTTCAATGACTTTTGGAACCTCAGCTTCAAGGTTTTCTTCAATTTCAATGGGGGGGTACAACGATGGGGACGGGGGCACGTTCTTGCCTCTCCGCTTTTTGTTTTTGCTTAATTTGTTCCTCAATTTGAGCATGCGTGAGCAAAGAGGGGGTTCCCTCGAAATGAATTGAAATTTTGCCTATTTGGATCAAATCGTGATTTTGCAATTTTCTCTTCCCAAATGGAACGCCATTCAGGGTAACAAAGGGGTCATTTGCACAATTAACAACTGTAAAACTGCCTTGCTCTTCAAAAATTTTTAAATGTTCTGGCTTTAGAGAGGGTTCAGGAAGCGTTAAGTCAGCATTGGACGATCCAATGACGACAAAAGTGCTCTCAAAAGAGAACTTTTTGTGAGGAGTAGAAGATGTGATAATTAGCTCTATCATTTCAAACCCTTGAGAGATCTAGGAACTTGCGTCATTATATACACATCTTGCAAAAAAAAGAAAAGAGATCAAATAACAGGGACAAGTATCTTAGGCTAAGAAAGGAAACCTCTCAACAGAAAAGTGATAGGCTATGTAGGCGAAGAAGGGACAAGGGACGTAAAGGACGAACTGCATAACTTTACGTCCCTTGTCCTTTATGTCCCTTATGTCCTTTACGTCCCTTGTCTCTTCTTCGCAGTTTTACACCTTTGCATTTAATTTCTTACTAAGAACCTGCCTTGCTTCTCGACTAAATATACTGAAATATGGTATAATAATTCTCTTGGACGTATCCTGTTAGAAATTACTTTAGGAAGTCCGCCTAGGAGGTATAATTGGTAAACTCTTTTCTTGCGTTATTTAGACCAGCCCCCCATATTCCAGAAATCACAGATCAGGAAACTATAAATTCGGAATATAAATACTGGCGAATTCGAATTTTATATTCGATGTTTGTTGGCTATGCCCTTTACTACTTCACGCGTAAAAGCTTTACTTTTGCGATGATTGGCTTAAGTCAAGATCTCAATTTTGATAAAAGCGAACTTGGTTTTCTAGGAAGTGTCTTCGCCATCACATACGGCATTAGCAAATTTGCCAGCGGGGTTATCTCTGACCAATCTAATCCTCGCTACTTTATGGCCTTCGGTTTGATCCTAACTGGGCTATTCAATATCTTCTTTGGGATGTCCTCCTCATTAGTTTTATTCGCGCTGTTTTGGGGGTTAAATGGCTGGTTCCAAGGCTTCGGCTGGCCTCCTTGTGCACGTTTTCTTACCCATTGGTATTCCCACTCAGAACGGGGTTCTTGGTGGTCCACTTGGAATGTCTCCCATAATGTCGGCGCCTTCATAATTCCTTGGATTGTCGGCATCTGTTTGCACTATTGGGGATGGAGAGCTGGGATGTATGTTCCAGGCGTTATTTGTATTATAGGCGGACTCTTCTTAATCAACCGCCTCCGTGATACCCCACAGTCTCTTGGGTTGCCCTCAATCGAAAAATTCCGCAACGATTATGGTGGGATTTCTAAGAATGCAAATGGTGAGGAAAAAGAGCTGACTTCTAGAGAATTGCTCAAAAGCGTGCTCTCAAATAAATACATTTGGCTCCTTGCCATCGCTTCGTTTTTTGTATATCTTGTACGTCAAGCAGTCGGAGACTGGACTGCGATGCTTTTAGTTGAAACAAAAGACTATAGCCGCTTAGGAGCTAATGGGTTCGCTTCCTTATTCGAAGCAGGTGGTTTCTGTGGTAGCTTGGTGGCGGGTTGGTCCTCCGATCGACTCTTTAGCGCGCGCAGAGGTCCCGTGAATGCGATATTTGCAGTTGGCATGCTTGCAGCACTGCTGACGTTTTGGCTTGTGCCTGGCGGGCATGTGTGGATCGATTCATGTGCATTATTTGCAATGGGATTTACAGTATTTGGGCCTCAAATGTTGATAGGCGTTGCAGCTGCAGAATTGGTGCACAAAAAGGCTGCTGCCACGGCAACGGGTCTGACGGGCTGGGTGGCATATTTGGGTGCAGCTGTGGCGGGATATCCTCTTGGGGTTATGCTCGATCGTTTGGGTTGGCAAAGTTTTTATTGGGCGATGGGAATATGCTGCTTACTATCGATTGTTGTGTTGATGCCTCTTTGGAATGCTGCAGAGCGCAGCAAACTCATCGTGAGTCCTGCAACAGAGCCTGCTAAGGCATAGTCTCCTCCCAAATGTCTTTTCGTGCCCGAGCCCGTGTGCGTGCCCGTGCCCGATTAATTGGTCTTTTCCTTTACACCTAATGTAGAAAGAAAATGACCGATTAATTCGGGCACGGGCACGCACACGGGCTCGGGCACGAAGAATCTTTCTGCCTTAGCCTATCTTCTTTGAGGAGTAGTATCTATGTGGGTCCCGCTACACGTTCATTCTCAGTACTCCATCCTCGATGCCTCTGCCTCCATTCATGACATTGCAGCGCGCGCCGCCGACTATAAAATGCCTGCAGTCGCCCTGACAGACCACGGCAACATGTTTGGTGCCGTAGATTTTTATAAAGCATGCAAAGAAGTCAAGGTCAAGCCAATATTAGGGTGCGAGTTCTATGTCGCTCCTAACTCCCGCCATGACAAAAAGAAAGAGACCTCCTCAACTCGAACGGCGTTCCATCAGGGACTCCTTGCCAAGAATATCCAAGGGTATCACAATCTCTGCAAACTCTCTTCTATCGGATATGTCGAAGGGTTCTATTACCATCCACGCATTGATAAAGAGGTATTAAAGCAATACCGTGAAGGGCTGATTTGCCTTTCTGGCTGTATGAGCAGTTTAATCTCTCAGGAAATACTGAATGGGACTCGCGAAGAGGTGGTTGCTCAAATCAAATGGTATCAAGAACTATTTGGCGACGACTATTATCTTGAACTTCAACGTCATCCGA
>JABDBC010000094.1 GCA_013288825.1 Chlamydiota bacterium | reverse complement strand
TAGGTCCCTTGTCCCTTCTTCGCCTCGGGCACGAAAAATTCTAATGCAAAAAAAGAGGCCCCAGGATTGCTCCTGGAGCCGTGCAACTTTTTTCCCTCTATCTATTCTAGAAAGAAACGGTAAACTTTCCACGAATCAACACAACATCTTCTTGCATTGACTTCGTTGGGAATGTCTCACAACGGGACACATATCTCGAATTGACAACATGTAGATCCGGCTGAAAATCGCCAGCATCCTCAAGATTTAGCTCTTGTATGTCGTCATAAGCGAGTGAACTCATCTTAGGACTCACAACTAATTCTCCATCTGTCTTGTACAAGACAGTTTCGAGAAAAAACCTTTAATGTTCTTTCTCTGATTGTGCTCCATCTCACACCCACAAGGAGTATTTGTTAAGTGTGAGTTTACATTTCTATAAATTTTCCAAAATTCCCCAAATGTCGTGGCTTCGAGCTCAAAATTGTCTTAAGGACAATTTATTGATAGCCTCATGTCACCTCCTTACTAGCTCCTGCGTTCCACTGTATTGGGCATAATATACGATACAATTCACCGAATCTGTCTATAGCAGATTCTTTAAAAAATAACAACAGCCTAATATTTAGGCATCTAATCGCAAAGAATGATAGGAAGAAATCTCTATTTTCGCAATAGCAAAATTTGGTATTATTATTCTGTTGAGTGAAGACGATTATTTTACCACAGAGATCACCGAGAGAAGAGGAGATGAAAATTACAGGTCATGTATGAATTAACTGCTCTTTTGAGCTACGCAATTGTAATATTAGGCATTGGGGTTTGGTCCTCCCGCTCTGTTCATTCTTCAGCCGACTTCATCATCGGCAACCGCTCTCTCAACTACCTCTTGACTGCAATGGCTGCTCATGCTAGCGATATGAGCAGCTGGCTTTTTATGGCCTATCCTGCAGTGATTTTTCTCGGAGGAATGATTAATGCTTGGGTAGCCATAGGTCTTCTTATTTGCATGTGGCTAAATTGGCAGCTGATTGCTCCAAAAATGAGAACCATCACAGGCAAATGGAAAGCGGATACCTTCTCCTCCTATTTTGAACGCCGTTTTTCCGACCGTTCTGGCTCTATACGAATCCTATCAGCAGTATTCTGCATTTTCTTTTACAGCGTTTACGTTTGCGCAGGATTAGTAAGCCTAGGCATTTTGACCGAAAGCTTATTTGGCATACACTATGCTTGGGGAATCTGTCTAGGAGCTCTCTTAGTGGTCGCATATGTCTGTTTGGGAGGCTATATTGCATTGGCCTGGCTTGACTTCTTTCAAGGCATTTTCTTGTTATCTGTCATTATTTTTGTGCCTACCTATCTCATTATGCAAATGGGGGGATGGGTCACTTTTGAACATCAACTGATCGAAAAAAATATATCACTTTCATTTATACCCTCCTTTGATGTCGTTGGAATCCTCGGGGTACTTTCAATGGCCTTTGGATGGGGTTTGGGCTATTTTGGTCAGCCTCACATCATCACCAAGTTTATGGGGATTAAAGATGTTTCTCAGATTAAGAAATCCCAATACATTGGAATGACCTGGATGTTGCTTTCCCTAATAGCAGCGACCCTGGTTGGATTAGTGGGAGTTGTCTTCTTTTCCTCGGGTCTGAAAGATCCTCAGGTGGTTTTTATTGAAATGGTGAAGGAATCGTTCCATCCTTTTGCCGCGGGACTAATCCTTTGCGCCATTATTGCCTCCACAGTAAATGTGATGAGTTCCCAAGTGTTGGTGCTGTGTTCGACAATCACTGAAGATATCTATCAGAAAATATTCGATAAAAAAGCCACAACAGAACGATTATTAACAGTTTCAAGATTTGGCGTATTGTGTATTGCGGTTATCGCATTAATGATTGCTTGGAATCCTCCAAGTACGATTTTTATTCTTGTCCTATATGCTTGGACCGGTTTAGGCTCATCTTTTGGTCCGCTGCTGCTTCTTTCTTTATATTCATCAAATATCAACAAGTACGGAGCATGTGCAGGCATTATCGTCGGCGGAGTCACGAGTGCTGTCTGGCCGTTGTTGAATATTCCATTGCCTGTTGTTGTTGACGCAATGGTGCCTGGCTTCGTGCTCGGGATGTTATCGATCATTCTTGTTTCAAGACTTACCAAAAGCAGAGTGGGTGTTGTCGGTCCCCTGTTTTTGGCTTGAACGTGGCAAGTGTGGCATTACTCAACGGTAAATTGTGGGCTCAGGAAGCTAACAGGCTATTTCAGGAATGTCAATTACAAGGGGTACGGATAACAGATGTCCTATTTGCTTTATTAAAATCGGTTGATTGATCAAACCGTCCGGATTGACTTCTATATAGTCATGTGGTAAAAGTAAGAAACAAGAACTGTTCCTCACGAAGAACTAGAAATAACGAAGGTTAAAAATGATTGAAGTAACCGCCATCATCACAATTTTAGGAGTATTCATAGCCAATGCCGCAATGATTATACCTCTGTTTCTATGGGCAAGAGCTGAAGGCAGGGCAGACGCAAGACATACAGATGCAAAACTCGAATCCACACGTGAATTAGTAAGAGCTATTCATGATGAGGTAAAAGATTTTCACGAAAGACTTATTACAATTGAGAAAGCTAAATAGATACTTACCATCCTTCGAGCTTGCGAAAACTCGGGTTCAGGTTCAAGCGATTATAATTTGTCACTTACAGAAACAAACGGTAATCAGTTTTGAAAAGATCTGCTAGCCGCTTTGCAATCAGTTTGCCAATTGGACGAGTTCCATGTTCCATTTGCGAAATATTTCCCTGTGGAATTCCAAGCAATTTACCAATTTGAGCCTGGGTCAACCCTTCTCTGTGACGCAACCCCCGTAAAACGATTGCCCAACGTGGCAATTCCCCATATAACTCTTGTAAAACATCATTTACGGACATTGGCTTATCACTTACAGACAATGGTCTATCCACCTCAACAGGCCTTTCTATTGGGATTGGGATCCTAATATCTGGAATGTTATTGCTAGTATGGTGCCTTCTCGTGTGTCCCAACATAATAAACCTCCACAATCTTTCGTTGTTTTTCTATGATTTTCCAACATGCAACATATGTTGGCCTTCCCTTTTCAATATGGCAATGATAATCATCTATGGAGCCCTTTATTTTGCTATAATTTGGCCAATTATTGCGATATGGGCCAATTTCTTCTAATTCAACTAGCAAATATGCATAGGACTCGACAGCTCCTTGGGGAGAATTTTATGAGCTTTTTTGCCTATTACTTTTAACATTATTGCTATTCAAAAAGTGTTTTGACAAATTGCTCTGCATTAAAAGGCTCCAAATCGTCCAATCCTTCACCCACGCCAATAAATTTCACAGGTACTTTGACCTCGCGGGTTATGTTGACAGCTACTCCCCCTTTTGCACTGCCATCTAACTTTGTTAGGATAAGGCCGGTCACCGGGACATAGTCATTAAACGTTTTGGCTTGATCGATGGCGTTTTGTCCAGTTGTTGCATCCAGTATTAACAAAGTCTCATGAGGGCTTCCGGGATGCACCTTATTGCAAATGCGTCGAATTTTTTCGAGCTCCTGCATCAAATTGGTCTTTGTGTGAAGCCTCCCAGCTGTGTCTATAATCACGACATCGGCATTACGGGCCTTTCCTGCAGTCACCGCGTCAAAGGTCACTGCTGCGGGATCGCTTTTAGGATGCCCTTTGACAATATCGACACCAATCCGCTTGGCCCATATTTCAAGTTGCTCCGTCGCTCCTGCGCGAAAGGTATCAGCTGCACCAATGAGTACTTTCAGTTTTGCCCCGTGAAAGTAGTGTGCAAGCTTGGCGACTGTTGTCGTTTTGCCATTGCCATTGACTCCGATAATGAGGATGACAAATGGTCCGTTGCCATTTTGAGGAACAACTAATTCAGGGGGATACACAGAAAGAATATTGGTCAGTTCTTGTCGAATATGCCCTAGCAAGGCATCTGCATCCAGTGACTTATCTTTTGCCTGCAGTTCCCGGATTTTTGCTGTCAATTCAGAAGCGGTCTTTAAACCAAGATCCGCTTCATAAAAAAGTTGCTCCAATTTTTCCAGGGTGCCATCATCAAATTCGCCTTTAAAAAGGGCTCTTAATTTTTCCCCTAGGAGAGATCCTGTTTTTAAAAAAACATTGCGAACTTTCTTGTAACTCGATTTTATGAAATTTAGTACCATGAAAATATCCAGAGTTGAAAATCATTCTGAACGAGTTATACCACATAGGAAGAATAAATGCATCTTCATGAATATCAAGCCAAAATGGTATTGCAGGAACATAACATCCCTATCCCCGATTTTGTCGTTGTTTCTGATATAGCCGAAGCTGAGAATGTCCTTCGCTCCTTAAAACTGTCCAATGCAGTTCTCAAAGTACAGGTACATGCTGGCGGTCGAGGAAAAGCAGGTGGGATTAAAATGGCAAAGTCGCCAAATGAAATCCTCGATTCTATCCGCACTCTACTGGGCATGAAAATTGTCAACGCACAAACGGGTAAAGAAGGAGTTGTGGCTAATCAAGTCATGATTTCCTCAACTGTAAATATTGAAAAAGAATACTATCTTGCTATAACGATTGATAGGCATATTGGACAGGCTGTTTTAATTGCATCTCAAGAAGGGGGAATGGACATCGAAGAGGTTGCTGCAAGAAGTCCAGAAAAAATAAAAACCCTCCCAATCCCATTGAATGGGCATTTTCGCAATTACCAACTCATTGAAATCCTCAAGTTTATGGGATGGTCGGACGAACTAGCGGAACAGGGAAAAGCGATAATAAAAAATCTTACAGAGGCATTCTTTCACTGCGATGCTCTTCTGTTGGAGATTAATCCTCTCGTATTATCTCGTGAAGGACAATTGATCGCTTTGGATGCCAAACTTACTATCGATGACAACGCTCTATTTCGTCAGTCACAACTTGCTGAATGGGACGATCCTACACAACTCAACCCCTTTGAAGCGCGCGCCAAGGAATTCGACCTTGCCTACATTGCATTGGAAGGCAATATCGGCTGTATGGTCAATGGAGCTGGCTTAGCAATGGCAACAATGGATATCATTCAACATTATGGTGGGAAGCCGGCGAACTTCCTCGACGTGGGTGGAGGAGCCTCAGAGGAAAAAATTGCCGAAGGTTTTAAAATTTTATTGTCAGATCCAAAAGTAGAAGCCATCCTCGTGAATATTTTTGGGGGCATTATGAATTGCGTGACCCTTGCAGGTGGCATCATCAGTGCGACATCAGACTCAACAGTCCATGTTCCCGTTGTCATCCGTATGGAGGGAACAAACGTTGAAACAGGAAGAAAGCTGCTAGCAGATTCTGCGTTAGATATCATTATTGCGAACGATTTGGCTGAAGCCGCAGAAAAAGCTGTCGCAGCAGTCAGGAGGAAAAAATAGGTTATGGCTATACTTATAGATAAGAACACACGCGTAATCACGCAGGGGATCACTGGCAAGGCTGGTCGGTTTCATACAGAGCAATGCGTCGCTTATGGTTCCTGTTTTGTGGGAGGGGTCACCCCAGGAAAAGGGGGGCAAACAATTTTAGAACTTCCTGTTTTTGATAGTGTGGCAGAAGCAAAAAAGGCAACCAACTGCGATGCAACGATGATTTTTGTGCCTCCTCCATTTGCTGCAGAGGCGATTATTGAAGCTGAAGCTTCTGCAATTCGACTCATTGTATGTATTACGGAAGGGATTCCTGTCCAAGATATGCTCGAAGTGAGTTATATCATGCGCAATAGCAAAACAAGCCGACTCATAGGTCCGAATTGTCCTGGAATCATTACCCCAGGACAGTGTAAAATAGGAATCATGCCAGGCTATATTCATAAAAAAGGAAATGTTGGGGTCGTGTCTCGGTCTGGAACATTAACTTACGAAGCCGTTTGGCAAACGACGAGTTCAGGTTTGGGACAGTCTTCTTGTGTTGGAATTGGCGGCGACCCTTTGAATGGCACTAATTATGTCGATGTGCTTGAGTTATTTGAAAAAGATCCCCAAACAGAAGCGATCCTCTTGATTGGAGAAATCGGTGGAGATGCTGAAGAACAAGCAGCAGAGTGGATTAAAAAAAATTGCTCAAAGCCTATTGCAGCATTTGTGGCAGGTACGACAGCTCCCGTTGGAAAGCGCATGGGGCATGCGGGGGCAATTATTTCTGGCAATCAAGGGACAGCTCAAAGTAAAATTAAAGCTCTCAAAGCAGCAGGAGTTGTGGTCACAGAATCACCAGCCGAGATGGGCGAAGCCGTTCTGGAAGCGATAAAAACGAGGAAGAAATGATTACAATACCTGGAACCATTCCCATTAGAATTTATCCGATATTTTGGCTCATTGCTGCTATGATTGGATGGATGTATAGCTTCACCGTATTGGGCACCCTTGCATTTGTTGTGGTTGTTTTTTTCTCTGTGTTGATTCACGAATTTGGCCATGCACTAACTGCGATGGCTTTTGGACGTAAGGCTGAAATCGAATTGGTAGCATTGGGCGGCGTCACACTGATGCGAGGAACCAAGTTAAAATTATGGAAAGAATTTCTTGTGGTTTTAAATGGTCCCTTAGCGGGCTTTATGATATTTTTAGTCGCATATCAATTTGAATATCTTCTCCATACCAATATCAGCGAGTTTGCAAAGTTTCTCTTGGGACTTACCATTTACGCGAATCTATTCTGGACTATTCTCAATCTATTGCCAATCCATCCATTAGATGGGGGAAAGCTCCTCATCATTGTTCTGGAAGGGATTTTTGGAGTAAGGGGGATCAGCTTTGGATTGATCACCAGCAGTGTTTTGGCACTTGTGGTAAGCATCTACTTCTTCCTAATACAAGCAATGTTGGGAGGCGCGATTTTCTTGCTATTTGCCTTCGAGAGTTTTAGGGCCTGGCAGAGTAGTCGGAAAGTCACTTCGAAGGATCAAGATGAGGCAATCCAGCTGATGCTAAAACAGGCGGAAGAAACATGGCAATCAGGCGATAAGGAAGAGGCTAAACGGCAACTTGAAGACATTCGACGGCATACCCAAAATGGGTTAATTTACAATACTTCCACCGAAGATCTTGCCGAGATTTTAAATGATGAAGGCAAATCGATGGAAGCCTATGAGTTGTTAGCGCCACTGGAAAAACACCTCTCTCCAGATGGCTTTAAGCTGTTGCATCAGCTTGCCTTTCATAATCATATGTTGGAAGCAACAATTGCCCTTGGAGATCGAGCCTATCAAGTTTATCCTGGTTATGAAACGGCCTTGATCAATGCCCAAGCATATTCTCTTTTTGGAAAAGAAATCCCTGCTGTGGGTTGGCTGCAAAGGGCAATTGGCGACGGCTTGCCAGACATTCACGGGATATTCAAAAGAACCGAGTTTGATCCCATTCGAAGCTTTCCGCCCTTTCAAGAGTTGGAACAGCGGTATCGATAAGCTTGATTATTTGGCGGAAGGGGCTGGGGCACAAAAGACAAAACCCGGAACTAAAATGCCAATGCAATGTTTGATGGCCAATGCAATCATCGCAAGAGGGATGAGAAGCACGGATAACGCGATATCAAGGATTTCCCATTTTTTATGTGTCCAGTCGCTTGAATCACGGCGAAGTCTATAGATGACTACTGTAACAGGAAAAAAGATGGCTCCTGCAATATAAACAATTGCATGCACTGCTGAGTGAAGTCTTCCACGACATGAAGTAAACTTTTCGTCATTGAGAGAGGGGGCTTCTTCACGTTTGACAACTTGATTTAATATGTTGGAACACATAGGTAAGAGAGGTTTGGAAAGGGTAACTTCTGTCATATACTTCTTTTGTGATTAAAAATGATTTCGGCACTTTGAGGATAATCGAACCAATTCTTTTTCACCACCATGATTTTTGTCAATTGTGTGGGTGTTTATCAGCAATTTCCGCTAAGAAGCAATGGACATGAACGCTAATGGACTGTAATGGACGATACAGTATCATCCATTTAGCCCAGGCGAGCGCGGCTAC
>JABDBC010000093.1 GCA_013288825.1 Chlamydiota bacterium | reverse complement strand
CATATCCCTCACTTCCCTCACTCCAAGAATTCTACCTTTCCGGTTTCAAAGCTATAATATCCACCGACCATTTTCAGTTGCTTCTTTTCGATTGCGCTTGCAATAACCGGTGAAAACTGCAATTGACGGAGTGTTCCTAGCACATTAGCCTTCACAGCCGCTGCAAGCGTTGGAGCGTGGTTTAACTGCTTTTTTAGCTTGTCGATCGATGGTGTAATGATCGTTGCTATCGCATTAATATCTCTCACATTGCCGCTCAAGATGGCACTGATCGCCCCACAATTTTCATGTCCAAGCACTACTATAAGTGATGAATTATTGACCTTTACTGAATACTCTATGCTTTCTCTTTCCAAGGCTCCAGCGACATTACCGGCCACTCTTATAACGAAAAGATCGCCGATATGTTGATCAAAGACCACTTCTGGAGGCACCCTTGAATCTGAACAGCCTAAAATGATTGCAAAAGGCCTTTGGACATCTTGTGTTTTAAGCCTTTTTGCTTCGGTCTTATCGCAATTTTCAAGGGCGTTAGCAACAAAGCGGTCGTTACCCTCTCGAAGCCTTTGCAGTGCCTGATCAGGGGTAACATTCTCATTTTCAGTGGCACTTAAAGAGCTCATCATGCTGAGCATTGATGTTATCATCACAAAAAAAAGTTTCATTTTGCCTCCGTATTAATTGTTCTTTACCCTATATCATGCGTTCAGTACAATTGACCCATCTAAATATAGCTTACCGAATTCTATAGAGGTCATATGACTAAATCTCTCTACTGTATACTTCTTTTTATAGCTTCCTTTTCTATAAACTTCAATCATCTAAATGCAAGCAGCTTCCAGTTCGACAACTTACTTATCGAATATGTCAATATCATCATGATGGAGCTTCCCGAAAACTCAGGTTATGACACCCGTTCGATCCAAGCAAGGATGAAGAGTAAACCAGGGGAACTTTTTTCACAGGCTTCTTTCGATGCAGACCTTAAAACACTCATTGTTGACTTTGATCGGATCGAGCCAATTCTGGATCCTTATGATGATAAACTCACCATTACTTTGAAGATATGGCTCAAACCAACAATCCATTCCATAACCTGGCTAGGAAACCACAAAGTCAAAACAAGTAAACTCAACGACGAGCTCGACATAAAGTGTGGAACCCTTTTTGATCGACTTGGTTTCAACCAAGCCTTTCATAAACTGAAAACTTACTATGTTCAACAAGGCTTTTTCGAAGCAGAACTTGGGTATGAAGTCTATCCTATCGAAGGCACTAATCAAGTCGACATCCAGATCAATATTCAAGAAGGGCGCGCAGGAGTCATCAAGAAGATTGTTTTTGAAAACTTTTCTGAGGCGGAAATCGAAGAGCTGAACGAAGAAATTGTCACAAAAGAGTATTTTTTCTTGACCAGCTGGCTAACTAATGAAGGCACCTATCAAGAACAAGCCATTCTTCAGGATGAATTTACTATTTTAGATTATCTTCATAATGAAGGCTATGCAGATGCCCGAGTCGACATTCAAGTGTGTGAATTCCCACAAGATAATAGAATCGTTGTCAAAATCATTGCCGACAAAGGCCCCCGCTATGCCATTGGAAATATCACATTTAAAGGTAATACCCTCTTCAACGACGAAGAGATCTTAAAGTGTTTCGCCATTCGACAAGGAGGCCGCTACTCGCCAGAACTCATTCGCGCCACCCAAACTTGCATTACAAACTACTATGGTAAATTTGGCTATATCGATGCCGTCGTTGACTATGAACCAAGACTGTCTGAATGCGGCTATGTCTATGACATCGACATTACCATCGAAGAAGGGGAAAAGTACCGAGTTGGCCTAATCAAAGTTTTCGGCAATTGTACAACACAAACCCGGGTCATCTTAAACGAAACACTCCTCGTGCCCGGGGAAGTCTTTAATTTACAAAAACTAAAGCGCACCGAAGCCCGCTTGGTCAATATCGGCTTTTTCAAATCTGTCAACGTCTATGCTGTTAAATCTGATGGCGCTTGCGGTAATTATCGAGATGTGCATATAGAAGTAGAAGAGGCACCTACAGGCCATTTTGGAGCATTTTTCGGCTTCAGCACAACCGAAGAAATCTTTGGGGGCTTTACACTAACCGAGACAAATTTCAACTACAAAGGCTTAGGACAACTTCGTGAAAAAGGCTTCTCAGCATTACGTGGAGGTGGTGAATACTCCTACTTCACAGCTACAATAGGCTCTAAAAGCAGAAGCTATGTCTTGTCCTGGAATAAACCTTTCGTGTGCGATACGCTCTGGGTCGTAGGCTTTGACATCGACAAATCCAGCAATCGATATATTGCCGATGATTACGACTTTGAAAGCGCAGGCTTTAAATTGCATGCAGACTATCCCATGAACATATTTTTAAGGGCAGGGTGCTACTATCGATTAAAATACTCTGAAATCAACATTTCAGATAGTGAAGAAGATAAGGCAGAAGATATCGTAAACGATCCCAACAAGTCTCAGCATAAGAGACGTCTCAGTGAACAGCTTCTTGAAGAGCAAAGCAACAGTGGACTCATTTCTGGAGTCGGGGTGAAACTTGTTTATGACTCTACAAATCGCCCTAATTGTCCAACCAGCGGCTTCAAATCCCGATTCGATGCCGAATGCATTGGAGTTGGTGGAAAACATAACTGGCTTGGATTTGCATATGTTAATACCTATTACTTCCAGCTCCTTCCTTATGACCAAAAAGGGGTCTTTCGCGTACGAGCCAACTTCCGCTTCTTGCAGCCTTATGCGCAAACAAAGTTCCACACCATTCCTCTAGATGAACGTCTTTTCTTGGGCGGAGAAGACTATGTAAGGGGATATCGCCCCTATAGATTAGGACCCAAATACCCTGGACAAGATCCACGAGGGGGTGTTTCACTTCAATATTATTCAGCAGAATACTCCTTTCCTGTTTTCAAATGGTTGGAAGCATTTGTATTTGGCGATGCCGGTCACTTATCTCTCAAATATTGGAACTTTGGACGCCTTGATGTCGCGGTGGGTTATGGAGCACACTTAAATATTATTCCAAGCATGCCTCCACTTACAGTGGGCTGGGGTTTCCCCTTGAATGCACGAGATCATAGCGATGTTAAACAGTTCTTCTTGTCCCTTGGGGGTAATTTCTGATAGACTATTTTTTTTATATATCCCTAACAATAGGAGAAGAATTCTATGAAACAGCTAAAGTTTCTGTGTCTAGCCTTAACATTTGTTGTCACGACTGTGTTATCAGCTGACAATAATATAAGAGCCGTCAATTTCAAATTTTGCGTTGAAAATTCTAAACTAGGAAAGCAGGAACAGGCTGCTTTTGAAGCGTTGAAAAAACAAATGGAAACAAACTTGGCCGAGAAGGAAAAGTCAATCAATGAGCTAGCAGCAAAGTTTGACGATCCCGATTATTTAGATAGCCTCTCTGCTGATGCTGAAACAGAGCTCAAACGCAAATTGCGCTCAATGAGCCAAGACTTCAGCCAACTGCAAAACCAGTATCTGCAAGCGCTTCAGCAAACGAATATGAAAGTCGTACAAAAATTGACAGAAGTCGTTGGCAAAGCCTCCGCCACTGTCGCACAGAGAAACCAAATAGATTTCATTGTGAATGACGAAGCGACATTTTTTGCGACACAGTCAAAGGACATTTCGCAGGCTGTTGTTGGAGTGATGGATGAGATGTTTGATAAAGACAGCAATCTCAAAGAAACCACAGTGCCTACATTGCCAGCAGACACCAGAAAATAAACGCTAAACAATAAACAAATAACAAATTAAACGCAAAGACGCAGAGACGCAAAGGCAAGCGACAGGCTGCTGCAGGCAAAATCAAAGAAGAAAAGAACAGGATATGGAGGATCGCAAGCGCCAGGATATGAAGGATAGCAGGTATAAACTTGATATGAAAAAGAATTTCCAATGGATCTATGGGCCTTCCCTCTGCGTCTCTGCGCCTCCCCGTCTCTGCGTTAAACTCTTTAAACGAATTTAACGCAGAGACGGGGAGGCGCAGAGACGCAGAGGGAAGGCCATAGATCCGTTGGAAATTTTTTGTATATCTAGAGAGTGCTTGCTATCCTTCATATCCTGCCGCTTGCGATCCTCCATATCCTGTTACTTTTCTTCTTTGACGTTGCTTGCAGCAGCCTGTCGCTTGCCTTTGCGTCTTTGCGTCTTTGCGTTTAATTTGTTTTGTTTTGTTTTCAGACAAGACCGGATTGGACAATATCGTGAAGGCGAATGAGCCCCTGCACGACACCTTCAAAATCCACAACAGGCATGCAAGTGATCGCTCTTTTTGGATCCGCTTCCATCAGCTGCACAGCTTCGTAGGCAAGACGATTAGGCTCGACAACGCGAGGGTGAGAACTCATCACTTTCTCTATTGTTATTTGAAGCAAATCGGCCCCTTGTTTTAAAAGAGCTCGACGCAAATCTCCATCGGTAAAAATCCCCTTCAACATCATTTGGTCATCTACAACCAAAAGACAACCACAACGCTTGTTTGACAGCTCGACCAATGAATCGACTAATTTATCAGTGGGTCGGCATAAGGGCAATTTATCCCCAGTCAACATTAGGTCCTTTACCTTATATTTCGCTTTTCTACCGATGCTTCCCGCGGGGTGGTTCAAGGCATAAGCATCTAGGGTAAATTTCTGGTGTTTCATTAATGCCACCGCCATGACGTCGCCGAAAATCATCTGAATTGAAGTTGATGTGGTGGGCGCCATGTTGTAAGGACATAATTCTTTTTCTAAAGGAAGAATCATGCTCAGATCACATGCTTTGGCAAGTCTGCTTGAGGGATTAGAAATAATCCCCAACAGAGAAACACCTTTATTGCGCAAGAAGGGTACCAAATGGAGAAGCTCATCGCTCTCACCACTCTTGCTTAGCATGATAAATAAATCATCCTTCGACAAAATTCCAAGATCGCCATGAAGAGCATTTGTAGGTGAGATATATAGAGCTCGAGATCCTGTGGAGGTCATCGTAACGGCAATTTTCTTAGCGATTAACCCACTCTTTCCAACACCCGTGAGGACAATTGTCCCTCGGCATTTCAGCAAAGCTTGTAAAAAATTTTCTGCAGCCTGCAGATCTAAATGCTTAAAAAAATGGTTTAAATAACGCTGTTTTAAGGAAAATAGCTCTTCTAACACAAAAAACCTTCGGTTGCGTAAAACATATACCATACCACAAATGATGGATTTTAAATCATCGAGATATTACCCTCAAGCTAAACTAAATTTTTAGAGAGGATCTATATGACTAATAGTACAACAACAACAACTGCAATCGCAGTGGCAAATGGCGATGGAATCGGACCAGAAATCATGGATGCAACCCTCCATATTCTTAGGAAAACGGGTGCGCCTATCGAATTTATCCCAGTGGAAATCGGGGAAAAAGTCTATTTGCGTGGACAACCTGCAGGGATTGATGACGAAACATGGGATATCATTCGCAATACAAAAGCTTTTTTGAAGGCTCCTATCACGACACCACAAGGTGGAGGATTTAAAAGCCTCAACGTTACCGTGCGCACTTCGATGGGTTTATATGCCAATGTACGCCCATGTGTCTCCTACGCCCCTTTTGTTGAAACGAAACATCCCAATATGGACGTCGTCATTATTCGGGAAAACGAAGAAGATTTGTATACAGGGATCGAATATCACCAAACACCGCAAACCTACCACGCACTGAAAATCATCACCCAACCAGGTTGTGAAAAAATCGTACGCTATGCTTTTGAATATGCCCTCACAAATGGTCGTAAAAAGGTGACCTGTTTTACTAAAGATAATATTTTAAAGCTCTCTGATGGACAATTTCGCAAAGTTTTTGATGAAATTGCAAAGGAATATCCCCAAATTGAAAATGAGCATTGGATTGTTGATATCGGAGCCGCAAAACTCGCCGACACACCGACTGCTTTTGATGTGATTGTACTTCCAAACCTATATGGAGACATCCTTTCAGACATTGCAGCTCAAATTACAGGTTCCGTGGGGCTGGCGGGTTCCGCAAACATTGGACCTCATGGAGCCATGTTTGAAGCCATTCACGGATCAGCTCCAAGACGCGCTGGACAAAATGTTGCAAATCCCTCTGGACTAATTCTAGCATCGGTTTTAATGCTCGTCCACATCGGTTTGCCCGAATATGCAACTCTTATACAAAATGCTTGGCTCAAGACCATTGAAGATGGCGTTCACACCTATGATATTTTTAAAAAAGGGGTCAGCAAACAGCAAGTGGGGACAAAAGAATTTGCTGAAGCGGTTATTGAGCGATTAGGGAAAAAGCCAAGTCAACTAAAGCCTGTGACTTATTCCAAAGAGCGAAAAGCTGTGAATGTTACAAGCATGACCAAGGCTGCACCTTCAAAGCAAAAAAAAGAAACTGTTGGAGTTGATATTTTCATTCAATCCGATGACGAAGTGGAGAAAATCTATGAAAAACTAGCACCTTTGTGTGATCCTTTGAAATTATCGCTGATTGGCAATCGCGGAGTGCGAGTATGGCCCAAAAAAATGGCTGAGACATACTGTGTAGATAGCTGGCGGTGCCGATTTGTCTCAAAGGAAAAAGGAAAGACGATTACTCATCAACAGATTATTGACCTTTTGGGACGTATGGCTGCAGCGCATATTGATTTCACGCATACCGAAAATTTGTGTACGTTTGATGGTGTCCCAGGATACACTTTAGGCTCGGATGAGCAATGACAATCAAAGAGAAGGGACAAGGGACCTAAAGGACATAAGGGACGTAAGGGACTTTAAGGGACAAAGGACATAAAGGACAGCTGCAACAAATGTCCTTTATGTCCTTTGTCTCTTACGTCCCTTATGTCCTTTAGGTCCCTTGTCCCTTAATGACTCATAGAGCAGGATATAGGCATGATAAAACTTGATGTTGGTTATGGAACATTCAAAACAGATAGTGCTCTTATTGTTTTAGCCGACCTAGGAGCCTCTCGCCCAAACTCGAGCGAAATCCACAGAGCAATCGAGGCACACCTTAAAAAATGCTCTGCATGGTCCGAGAACATGCACAAAGTGTTCATGATGGAAGCAAATCCGAATACTACTTCGATAGAAAGACATGAAATCACACGTAAATATTCTGCGGAATGCAAAAAATATCATGAGGCATGGCTCTTATACTCTTTACCCCAAACCATAAATAAACAGGAACCTCACCCCCCCATTTTATCTAACAATATGCGTAAAAAAGCACTTATTGGCATAGTTGCAATCACCTACCTTCTCTTTTTTACCACTGTCTACAGAAATATTTTATAACGTTTTCTAAAAAATCTTGACAAAATGACGTTCAGAATGGTTCCATTCATGAGTGTAACCATTTTTTCAAAAGGGTACCTCATGAGTTCTCCAAGTGGTGTCTCTCTCTGCCAGACCTTTATAAGGGATCTGGAAACTTTTCGACCCAATGAAAGTGTTCTCGATGAAGTAGAAAGCTATTTTAGAGACTCTGGAGAACTAGAATCAATGAGGAAATTCATTGAAGAAGAACGTAAAAAAGATCCAAGTTCAAGAATTAGATGGGATCTTGCTCGCAAATTTCCTGGTGACAACGAAAGATTTGATGCTATCTGGCGTAAAATAGCATTTCCAAATACCTTTGGCCATGTTGAAAAATTCAAACTTTCTCACTGTTCCAAAATAAAGATGATACATCTATTTAAGATCATCAGTGCCCTTTTCATCTTCGCGATAGTCTTTTTAACTCTTGTTCAGAAAACGAGATCACTATGATGCCAGGTGTGTTTTCATCTTCTGGAGGCTCCTCTACGAATTCTTTAGTATCTATTCTCTACGCCAAAGATTCCATTTTATTACATGAGGCCAATTCCGGAGAATTTATAGAGTCGATTTGCTGGTGTACAGCCGCTGGCCTTGTAACCGGCTGCATCGCAGAAAGGACCCTTCCCCATACTGATAGAGTTCCAGATTTCCGTAATCCAGAACAAATGATAATTTACCAACAGCAACATAGTGATCTTATGCGGAGGTACTCCGCCATCATAGCACTGCGATCTGGCGTCGGAGAACGAAAAGAAGAAAAAGAAGGCAAAGTAGAGAGGACTTGACATTATGATACCTACTCGTAGTGCTGGTAGCGC
>JABDBC010000092.1 GCA_013288825.1 Chlamydiota bacterium | reverse complement strand
TTCGCCACGGGCACGAAAAATTTTGCAGCCCTTAGCCTAATGGAATTCGATGTTCGGCGTCACATTTAAAGAGGGATGCACTTTTGCACGCAACACTTGCTGAATATAGGAAAGAGTCGTCCCAACAGAAGAATAACAAGAGGTACAACTCCCCTGATAGGCAATGATCAGATTAAATTCCCCCAACAAACTCACCACTTCCACGCCACCAGCATCCAACGCTATGTAAGGGCGAATATCTTGATTTAAAACTTCTTCAATAACAGCAACCCTTTGACTTTGCGGGAGCTCTAACCATCCTGGATATCCTCCCTCACGAACTTCAACTTGTCCCATTCCCACTGGAGGTGCAACATAACTCGTGGATAAAGGCAAATCAGTACATTGCTCTGCAGCTAATTCAATCGCTTCTACAACCAAATTTAAAAGGGGTGCTGCTTCCATCGGAAAAGCAGGATTCTCAGAACGATCTCTGACCTGCTGATCTATTAGTGTTGTACTGATGCGTTTGGCTTGATCGTAATTTTTTCCGATGAGGAGCTCGCAAGCGACTTCAGCGGCTCCGAGCAGAGCAGACTGTCCAAAAGCTTGAAACTTGGCATCAACGATGATTCCATCGTCTTTATCGACTAATAAAAAGAGTCGCAAACGGTTGCCGTCTTCCAATTTTCCCACAGTACTTTCAGCGAGCCGCATATCGCGTGCTGTGGCCTCTTCAGCAACAAAAAGTCCTATGCACCGCAATTTCTCAATTTTTGCGGACAGCTTCTTGCTATATCGAGTCCAAGGAAACGGGGTAACCAGCGCTTTTAATGACATACAAATACCTATCAAAGATTCTGCAATAACACGATATGCAGGCATGCGCATCAGGCTAATGCAGGCAACGTCTGAGAAGAAAAGTAACAGGATATGCAGGATCGCAAGCGGCAGGATAAGAAGGATAGTGAGCATCCTCTTGATATACAAAGAATTTCCAATGGATCTAAGGCCGGGAGGCCTTAGATCCATTGGAAATTCTTTTGAATTACAAGAGGATGCTCACTATCCTTCTTATCCTGCCGCTTGCGATCCTGCATATCCTGTTACTTTTCTTCTCAGACGTTGCCTGCTTTAATCTTCGTATGCCTGCACATCCCTGTTATTTTTAGCAAGAATAGCTGTCAAATGTGTAGAGATGCCTTTTGCAATCGGTGAGCGGTTTCTACTATGATTGCAATGGCTCTCTCAATCTCTTTTTCTGTCGTTGTGCGGGACAGACTAAAATTCACTGCTGTTCTAGCTAAAGGCTCAGGCACTCCACAACCCTTCACAACAAGTCCGATCTGCTGAAAACTGCCGCCACCTATACTTGCAAATACCTGTCGCTTATTCAGCGCGTATAGCATCGCTTCGTTAACAATGCCTTTGAACAAAATTGTCGTGCAGTGGGGCAATCTTTCCTGATCAAAAAATAACACTTCGGCTTCAGGATAACCTTCGAGAATGCCTGTTTCCAATTTATTTCGCAGTCTTCCTACTTCCGTACATACAAAATCACGGCTGTCAATAGCTTCTGAAGCAGCTTGACCAAGAGCTGCAAGATCTGGCATGTTTACAGTTCCGGCTCGCATTCCAGCTTGCTCTATTCCACCAACAATCAGAGGAGCAATCTTTATCCCTTCTTTTACTAGTAGACCTCCAGTGCCTTTTGGAGCGTGAAAATGGTCGCCATTAAATGTTATAAATTCTGCTCCAATTTCACTCATATCAAAAGCAAGTTTACCTAAAATATGAGTGGCATCAATATGAAGATAGATCCCTCGACTTTTGCAAAGAACTGCGATTTCTTCAACAGGGTTGATAATCCCGGTCAATCCATTGCCCCATGATATAGAGACCATTGCTGTACGGGGTGTGATGGAATCAGCAATGATGTCTCGGGTCACCCTTCCATATCTATCAGGAGTGACAATTTTTCCAACGCAGCCCAAATGCTCCAATCGATTGATCGACATTAAAATAGGGGCTTCTTCAATGCTGGAGGCTATGAATTGATTTTTCCCTGTTAATCGCATCACTTCAAGATAGGTCGAGAAAAAGGCCTGGTTTATTGCCTCAGCGCCTGAAGACGTGAAAATAAAGTGATCGGTTTCTTTAGCGCCTAACAAGGCATAAATTGCCTTATAGCTATCTTCTAAAGCAAATAATTGCTCTTGTCCCATCTGATGCGGAGCAGATAAACTTCCCCACATTTCTGTGTGGAAAGGAACCATTTTGCTGATAACAGTATCAGATGGGCGTGTGGTAGAGCTATTGTCGAGGTAAATGCGAGCTGTCATGTGCGGTAAAAACTGTGCTACAGTACCTTTTTATAGAGGTCGTTTTGAAAATCATAAATAATAGGAATCCCTGTAGGGATCTCCAATTCAACTACTTCCTCTTTTGATAGATTGTCCAAATACATCATGATGGAACGTATTGAATTGCCATGCGCAGGCATCAGTACGCTTAGCCCTTGCTTTAGTTTGGGTTCTATCTCTTTTTGAAAAAAGGGAAGAGACCGAGCGGCTGTCATTTTAAGGCTTTCTCCATTTGGAGGAGCAGTATCATAGCTGCGTCGCCAAATTTTGACTTGTTCCGGACCATATTTTTGAATGGTCTCAGCTTTATTCAATCCTTGTAACTCCCCATACATCCGTTCATTTAATTCCCAGCAATAATAGATGGGAATGCTATGAGCTTTTGCTTCTTCGCTATAGATTTTTCCCCAGGAGTTAAGTTTATGATCTTCTGGATGACATACGATAGGGACTTTCCCAGAATGGTGTTGACTCATAGCCAGAAAGGCCGTCATTTGTGCGCGTACGAGAGTCGAAGTATAGATAATGTCGATGGGAAGATCGCGAATGCGTTTGCCGGCTTCTAAAGCTTCTTGGATGCCTTTGGGAGATAAGGGAACGTCGACCCAGCCTGTGAACAAGTTATGATTATTCCAGCACGATTCTCCATGTCGGAGCAAAATTAATCGACCCATAACATTCTCCCAATCCTACCACAAAGACACAGTGAAGTTGCGAAGGAATAAGCAACAAGATGTCTAAGCATGCCCAATAGGTTACGAAAGGCAATCTTAGTAGAAAAGTAACAGGATAGGAAGGATAGTGGGCATCCTCTTGATATCCAAAGAATTTCCAATGGAGCTAATCAGCTCCATTGGAAATTCTTGGGATATCAAGAGGATGCTCAATATCCTGCCTATCCTGCCGCTTGCGATCCTACCTATCCTGTTACTTTTCTACTAAAATGTTGCCATCCTAGGTCCATGCGCATGCCTGCACATCTTGTTGCTTTACTTCGGTTAGGCCTTGATTTTGATGTCGACGCCAGCGGGTAAAGTGAGCCCTTTTAAAGCATCAATTGTCTTTCCTGTTGGGTTTACGATATCAATCAGGCGCTTATGTGTCCGGATCTCGAATTGCTCTCTCGATTTGCGGTCGATGTTTGGCGAACGCAATACCGTATAGATTTCACGGCGTGTTGGGAGAGGAATAGGACCTGCGACGCCAGCACCTGTGCGCTTAGCGGTATCAACGATATCCGCTGTTGAGCGATCTAAAACGCGCTGATCATAACTCTTCAGCCGGATCCGTATTTTTTGTTTAGATTGTTTCGGCGTTTGCTTTTCATGCTTCACAACCGGTTTCTCTTGCTTTGCCATAACTCTTGCTGCCTTTACTTCTTGATGATTTCTTCCTGTAACTTTGTTGGAACTCGTTCGAATGGGCTTGGAACTTTCCTAGGCTCCATCACATAGCTTGCGCGGCCTGATGTCAGCGAGCGCAATTGTGTCGAATATCCAAACATTTCACTTAAAGGCACCTCTGCGTGTACTAACACGGCACCTTTATGGGTATCTTGTCCAAGAATCTGACCTCTTCGTCGATTCAAGTCGCCGATGACGTCCCCGACACTTTCTTCAGGGGTTGTGACATCCACTTTCATGATGGGTTCAAGAAGGATTGGCTTCGCTTTTCGAGCGGCTTCCTTCACAGACATCGATCCGCAGATTTTGAAGGCCATTTCATTGGAGTCAACATCGTGGTATGAACCAAAGACGATAAGGACTTTTACATCGATTAAGTTGTAGCCAGCTAAGACGCCAGTTGCCAAGCCTTCTTCGATCCCCTTGATAACGGCAGGAATAAATTCTTTTGGAATGACGCCGCCAACAATCTTATTGACGATTTCATTGCCCTTCCCTTTTTCGTTTGGCTCGATGTCAAGTTCGACGTGTGCATATTGCCCACGACCACCAGACTGCTTTACAAATTTTGTCTTACTTTGGCTTGGGATAGTAATCGTCTCTTTATAAGCCACTTCGGGTTTACCTACATTGGCTTCGACGCCGAACTCCCGTTTCATTCGATCGTGGAGAATTTCAAGATGAAGCTCTCCCATTCCAGCAATAATTGTCTGGCCAGTCTCTTCATCAGAGCTGACGCGGAATGTTGGATCTTCTTCAGAGAGGGAATTCAAAGCTACGGCGAGCTTTTCTCGGTCTGCCTTAGATTTTGGCTCAATAGCCATCTTGATCACAGGCTCTGGGAATTCCATTTTCTCAAGTAACAGAAGCCTTTCAGGTGAGCAAAGGGTATCTCCAGTACTTGCCCGTTTTAGGCCGATACAAGCGGCGATATCGCCCGCATAAAATTCATCTCGTTCTTTACGCTGATTTGCGTGCATTTCGAGAAGGCGAGAAATTCGTTCTTTTGTATCTTTTGTACTATTTATCAGAGTCATCCCTTTAACCAATGTTCCGCTGTAAATGCGCACATAGGTTAAACGGCCCACATAAGGATCTGTCATAATTTTGAATGACAGAGCGGCAAATGGAGCATCATCTGCGGGATCCAATAAAATTTCTTCACCGGTTTTAAGATCATGCGCTTTAACTTGTCCACGATCAAGCGGTGAAGGCATCCATTGAACGATCGCATCGAGTAATTGTTGCACGCCCTTATTTTTAAAGGCAGTTCCACAAAGAACAGGAGTGATTTTATTGCTACACACGCCTCTGCGGAGAGCAGCATTGATCTCATCTTCCGTGAGGGAATCGGGATCTTCGAGGAATTTCGTCATAAAGGAGTCATCGGTATCATCTAATGTTGCAAGTTCTTCAAGCAATTGGTTTCGAAGGAGTTTGCATTGCTCTAGCAATTCGGCTGGGATTTCATTCTCTTCCCAGTCTGCCCCTAAGGTCTCATCGTGGAAAAGAAGGGCCTTCATTCTGACTAGATCAACCATTCCTTTAAATTCAGACTCTGCACCGATGGGGCAATGTACGGGAATGGCATTCGCATGAAGTTTTTCTCTCATTGTTTTGATAGCTTCGAAATAATCGGCGCCAATGCGATCCATTTTATTTACGAAAGCAATGCGAGGAACGCCGTACTTATCAGCTTGTCGCCACACCGTTTCAGATTGGGGTTCAACGCCTGATACAGCGCAGAACACTGCCACGGCACCATCTAAAACTCGAAGCGAGCGCTCAACTTCAATTGTGAAGTCGACGTGGCCGGGTGTATCGATGATATTAATCCGGGCATCTTTCCAAAAGACGGTAGTTGAAGCAGAAGTGATCGTGATGCCGCGTTCTTGTTCCTGCGCCATCCAATCCATTGTAGCGGCACCTTCATGGACTTCGCCCATTTGGTGCACACGCCCTGTATAATAGAGGATACGCTCAGTCGTTGTCGTTTTACCGGCATCAATGTGAGCCATGATCCCGATATTTCGGACATTCTGTAGCTTTTCCTTAGCTGGTCTTGCCATAAATTTAGGTCTCCTCTATTACCACTTAAAGTGTGCAAATGCTTTGTTAGCTTCGGCCATCTTGTGAGTGTCTTCTTTTTTCTTGATTGTGGCTCCCTGATGGTTATAGCAGTCGACCAATTCGCTTGCAAGAGCTTCATCCATAGCGCGGCCAGGCTTGGCTCGTGCGAATGTGATAATCCAACGCATCGCCATAGAAATACGGCGATTTGAAGGGATTTCAACAGGCACTTGGTAAGTAGCGCCTCCGATGCGGCGAGATTTCACTTCCACAGCGGGTTGAGCATTGTCTAGGGCCTTTTCAAAGGCTTCTAATGGGGTTTCTGTTTTTATTCGCTTTGCAAATTTCTCTAAAGCTGAGTATGTGATGCGCTGAGCTGTAGATTTTTTGCCGCCCATCATGATTTTATTAATAAATTTAGCTAATAAGTGACTTCTGTAAATTGGATCTGGTTCAGAAGTCCTTTTTACGACACGGCGTCTTCTTGACATGTTTTCCTCTTCGTTCAAATCATTTAATTTGCCATCCCTAATCAAAATCAGGTGGCCAATAGGAAGATCAGAAAATTCACCTGGTGCCATCATACAGATGGCCCTGTGCGTGATTGGCGCTTTAAAAAATTTTAGCGCAAATCGCGAACCAGGATATTCATTTGGAATATCCTAGTGTTACTTAGGACGTTTCGCCCCATACTTAGATCTTCCTTGCATACGCTTCTGCACAGCTGCGCAGTCCAATGTTCCACGAACAATGTGATAACGCACCCCTGGTAAGTCCTTCACACGACCTCCTCGAACCAGCACGATGCTGTGCTCTTGTAAGTTGTGTCCTTCACCACCAATGTATGCGATGACTTCTTGCCCTGTTGATAGACGAACCCAAGCCACTTTGCGCAACGCAGAGTTTGGCTTTTTTGGGGTCTTTGTTTTTACTTGTAAACACACTCCACGGCGTTGTGGACATCCCTTTAGCGCTGGAGATTTGCTACGTTTCTTCTTTGGGGAACGTGGCTTGCGCACAAGTTGATTTATCGTAACCATGTTTCTCCTAATTGTTTCTTACTGTATACAACGCTGCCCAATCTTCGCAGCATGGGGATATTCTAGAAGAACGCAACATTTTTGCAAAGAGAGAAAATCGATACTGTGATTCGGAGTAGGTACATTTTGACTCCTGTCGCCGCATTCACATTCGCATACGCATTAGGCTAAGGACGCAAGATCTGAAGATTTTACCACAGGGATCACAGAGAAAACAGAGAGATAGGAGAGAGGGGTAGAATCTTCAGATCTTGCGTCCTTAGCCTGATGCGTATGCGAACGCGGCGACAGAAGCCAGATATACCTACTCCGAATTCCGGTAGATAGCTTAGGATTATTTTCTTTCGCAATGATGTTTTATTTCTTCTCAAATATTAATGTTTCTAATATAATCCTGTTATTATAATAAATAAATAATAAAAATAACGGGAGTTAATATGATGATCACTGATCTAATGAGAACAGCACATCTGGTTCCAGATTGTGGGACATTTTTAGATTTGGAAATTTCGTTGAGTCCAATACCATCTATAGCCGAGCCTAAATTAGAACTCGGACTCAAAGAATTTGAAGCTAAAGGTGAAGCTAAGGGTAAGTTAGCTGTCAGAGTAACATGTTTAGAGATTGTTGCAACGGGTAGCGAAATTCATGACATAGAACGCATTGCAACAGAACTGTTTAACAAGTCAATTTCAGCAATAAATTTAGAAGGTGCCAGTCATTTAGCTGGTTTTAGAAAATTCGTATTAACAAACCTTGATATAGCTAACACTATGGCAAATATGGTGGAAACATTATTTCAGTTGGGGACTTACGCCAAGAATAAGCTAAGGTTTGAAATAACGGGGATTAGTAATCCAGCAACTAAAAATGCGCTCGAAAATACAGCCACAGCACTATTCAATGAATGGATTTCATTAAGCGGTTTGGTCGATGCCATTAAATGTGCAGATAAGAGACCCGATATCTTATCGTATCAGGACCTTATGGTAACACTATTATTTACTGTTGCAATATGGCCTACACCTGAAGATGAAGTAAAAGTTAAGTTTGAAGGTGATTTTACTCCCGAAATGCAACAATCATTAGGAAGTATAGGCACAGCACTTTTTAATGGACTCAAACCACTTGTAGACCTTAATGCTTCCGATTCTCATTCAGTAGAGACACAGATTGCCGGAGATAAAGTTCTCATAAATACGGGCATAGCAATCGCAGAGTTATTTACAAGCGGCACATTATCTCCGCCGCCCATTCGTAGTACGGGCAGCAAAGTGAGATTCCATAAAAGACCAAGCGGTCGTGGTTTTAAGCTCAGAAGAACTCAAGCAACCTGACAAGTTCAAATTAGAACTCGA
>JABDBC010000091.1 GCA_013288825.1 Chlamydiota bacterium | reverse complement strand
GAGAATCGATTTTTTAATGTTGATGTGGGATACGACATTGTATTTAAGGAATCGGATGGTTCCATTACCGGTCTCACCGTCATTGTCCAACCTGGATATGAAAGAGATTTCAGAAGACTTTAATAGATTCATGCTACTATTCTTTCCCCTCTACAGGATATTTCTTTAATCCACTATAAAGAGTCAAGTTTGACTGAGCCAATACATGGCTTCTCTTTGTTCGGGAGATGCCAAAGAAAGGGTCGCATATAGTGGCAGGGAGTGAATTTGCCCATGGTGTGAATAGTTGTGAGTGGAAACTCGAATTCCGTAAGGCGTCTGGGGGTGCTCCTGAAGGAATAGATGCAAGCTTTTCAGAGATGTTCCACTCCCACTTTTGACTTCGATGGGGATAATATCACCCCCACGCTGATATAGATAATCCACTTCGGCTTGGCTTCCACGCGACTCTCGATGCCAGTAATAAAGACTGTTTTTTGCTATGGGAAGAGAATAGGCTAGAATTTCTTGTCCTATAAAGGCCTCTATGACAGCGCCCTTATTGGCTAGCTCCTGCTCCGGGCGCAAGAACCATGCGACCAAGTCAAAACCAAGAGCTGTCTGGCTTAAAGCCGAATCGAGAAAAATGACTTTAAAGCGACTGGGATCGCTTCCAGCTCCTATTGGAGTCCCTTGACCCGAAGTGTGAGTCACACAGTGGATAACACCTGCTGTGGCAAGGAGTTCCAAACAGGGGGCTAATTCTCGCTTGCGATATTCTCCTTCGATTTTATTATATTTAAATTTCCCACCGAGCTGTCGAGGGATTTCATTGAATAGTTGTTCGATATATTTAATCTGAAATTTTTCCGTATATTTTATGAAATCCTGTCGGTATGTCCCAAGAAGTGTGTGATGGATTGCAGCAATCTCCCGTGGATTCTCCAGATCGATCCACGTTCGCACCGCATCGGGCATTCCCCCAATGGCAAGGTACTGAGCGACATTTTCCAGCATCATGCGATGGAGTGCTTCACTGAGAGGCTGCCGCTCATCGTGCTTTAGCAGAGCTTCAATCATCATTGTTTTGCCTATCGCACAAAGATATTCTACAAAGGAGAGTGGATACATATAGAGACTGCTAACGCGCCCGACGGGAATACCGATTTTTTGCAGCGCAAAATCAAGAAGGGATCCTGCGCCGATGACGTGCAACGTGGGCATGATCTCATAGAAGTAGCGCAAGGCGGTAATTGCAATGGGACATTCTTGAATTTCGTCAAAAAATAGAAGTGTCTCGCCCGGAATGATTGGTTTTTGCAAGAGTAACGAGAGCTCTTTTGTGATGCGGATCGGATCGAGATCTTGCATGAAGAGCATTTTTAGATCTGTCCGGAATTCAAAATTTATTTCGATAAAACTAGAAAAAGTTGCTCCTAGCTGCCTTACTGCGAAGGTTTTTCCTACTTGACGAGCGCCTCGCAACATCAGGGGTTTGCGATGGGGATTTACTTTCCATTGCAAAAGGTGATGGTCAATAAGTCGCTTCATGGCATTGCCTCTCCGTTTTCCCTCATTTTAAACACTCTGTGGTTAAAAATCAAGGTGAAAACAGCCACAATATGGCTAAAAAACAGGGTAGAAACAACCATATTGTGGCTAAAAATCAAGGTAGAAACAACCATGATATGGCTAAAAATCAGGGTAATCATCCCAAATCGCAAGAAAAGTAGCTCAGAAATTTTCTCTTTATTGTGAAGGAAATTATCGATCGAATTGCGCTCCATGGGGGAGATCTATGTAAAATAATATCATAAGATTGACGTTTGTCGTTCTTATGAGGTAATATAAGCCCTTTTATCGGAGAATCAAATTATGGAATTTATCGCTCATAAACAAATTGGATCGGGAAAGGAAAAAGTCTTCGTCATGCACCACTGGATGGGGGACTCGACAAGTTACGACTCGATGCTTCCATACCTTAATACCGATGAATACACCTACGTTTTTGTAGACTTACGTGGCTATGGTCGTTCTAAAGAAATGCGCGGGACTTATTCAGTAGAAGAAGCAAGCAGTGACGCCATCAAGCTCATTAATTCCTTTGGTTGGAATAAATTTCATCTGATCGGACACTCCATGTCAGGTATGATTGTTCAAAAAATTGCCGTGGACAATCCCCTCAGGGTTAAAAGTGTTGTAGCGATAACACCTGTACCTGCTTGTGGATCGCCAGGCCCCAAAGAGATGATGGACTTTTTTGAAAGTGCAGCCTTAAACAACGATGAGGCTGCTATGGAATGTGTCAATACATTGACTAGCAATCGTTATACGAAGACATTCGCTAAGAATATGGTTACAGGCATCCGTCAATGGTCTACTAGTGAAGCCCGCCTTGGTTATATGAACATGTTTTTTCATACAGATTTTTCCGAATCTGTGAAAGGTCTACGCACCCCCATATTAGTCTTGTTTGGTGAACATGACTTTGAAGGAAGCGAGGCATTTATGCGTAACACATTTTTGCAATGGTATCCAAATGCTCAGCTAGAGTGTTGCAAAGCGTCGGGGCATTATCCAATGATAGAAACTCCAGTGGCTTTGGTTGCCGCCATAGAAAAATTTCTTTCTGCTAATAGCTGATTTGCGGAGATCAGGTCAGAAAATGGGCGAGGACAGTGCTTATAGATCTGTCAGTATTAAATTATACGTATCACATGTTATGGTGAAAATATGGTTCTCAATGCTGGCATTTCTCAATCCCTTGATTTGACGTGTAGTCAACTCACTTTTGTTTCTGATGATGTTCTTGCGCAGACCCAGCTTGAAGAGCTGTGGATGGATGATAACCAAATCACGGAGATTCCAGAAGAGATCTCTTGTTTAATACATCTTAAGAGACTTAGTGCTTACAAAAATAAGCTAAGAGTGCTTCCAGAGTCTCTTTATAGTTTAACGAGCCTAGAAAGAATTAACTTCAGCGCAAATAAACTCTCATCTCTTTCAAACAGTGTTGGGAATCTAAAAAATTTGCAAGTATTGGATGTAAACCATAATGAATTAGTCGAACTTCCCGAATCAATTGGCAATCTTAAAAATCTACGATTTCTTTATCTAGCTGGCAACCATTTGGAGTCACTTCCACAATCGCTCGAAAACTTCAAGAAACTCGCTTACTTGAATATTTCGCATGGTAAGTTCAAAACTCTTCCTGAATGCATTGGAAGCATGGAGAATCTTATAGAATTGAGGATATATAACAATATGATTGTCTTCATTCCAAATTGTATCACTAATATCCTAAAATTAAAAGAAATTCATGCTATGAATAATCAGATAAATGCTCTTTCAGATACTATAGGTCGTCTTCGCAACTTGAGAAAGTTAATGCTCGAAAATAATCAGTTAAGAACTTTGCCAGAAAGTATCGGGGACCTGAAAAGCCTGACTGATCTTGATCTAAGAGCTAATAAATTAACTTCTTTACCTGAAACGATTGGTAATCTAAAGTCACTTAGGTTTTTGGATTTGAGAGATAATAAGCTAATATCCTTGCCATCAAGTCTGCGTAACCTAACAAACCTCGAAAAAATAGATGTGCGACTCAATAAAGGTCTTGTTATCCCAGAATGCTTTCAAGAGTTTGAGCAGCGAGGGTGTTCTGTTTTCTATTGAATCTTGGAGGGATCGCAATAACTTGATGGGTGTTAAATTGCCTTCAAGAGTATATTTAAGAACTCTTTGCAAATAAAAAGTTGGAATGCAGGTCCGAAAAGTTTTTTATAAATTGAACTAGCGGAAATTGTTAACTCTTAACGAGAAACTGATTCAATTTTATCATTATTACTGATTCCTGAATAGGAGCTCTACTATTACAATTTTTTGCCCATTGGGGTATCTCTTTCATCTGAAGGATGCTTTTCAGGATCGTCGAATGGCATTTCGCTATACCCCAAGTTTTTATAAAATTCGACCACATCGGGAGCTGCTTCAGTATGAAGAATTTTGATTCCTTCCTCCGTGAGTTTTTGTTCGCAGAACTTCAGTAGAAATGAACCATACCCATGTTTGCGCTCTGTTTCATCAATTACAATGATGCGCAGAGCAGTTCTATGATCCGGCCAATATTGAATATGTGCATAGCCAATCACGAGTCCTTTTTTATAAAGCACAAAATGGCTGTGCCCTTCGCGACTAAAAGTCCAAACATAGGGATCTTTAATTGAAATCCTATCAAAAAAGTGTTTTTGTCTGAACCTCTGAGCCACCTCTTTTTCTTGTGGAGTCGTACATTCTCGAACGCTAAGGTCTGCCATCGCCATATATTCCTCTATATTTTGAGTGAATCCAAATTTTTAAGGATGTTATCTATTAAGCTACGAATGTGAGCTATATCATATCAAAAAAATCTCAAAAGTGTCATCATGTTTTTATGCAAATAATCTATCTAAACGGCCCTTCCAGCGTGGGTAAAGCCACCTTAGCACTGGTATAAACTCATGACAACTCTTCGCCCGTTTATGTTTTTTTTGGTAGTTAGTTTCAGCATGGTGTTTTTTCCCATTGAAGGAGGGGATGCATCTAGAAATGAGTATCTCGAACTGATAAATCGTTTTCCAAAATTAATCCAACCGCAAGGCAATTATGCTAATGGTGAAATTCAAATCGTTTTAGATCCACAAGAGATGGCCGACATTGAAAGAGAAACAGGAAGAAACGTTGGAATTGTGATGAAGGATAAATATTGGTTATGGATAAACGATGCATGCATATTCCCCAATGGAAATAAAGGGGTCTATGGGAGGATTTTGTGGGTTAAATCGTTGGAATCATGTCCTGGAGTTGTTGTGATGCCTGTCATGTCTGACGGTAAAATTGTTTTAAATTGCAATTTTCGTCATGCAACTCGCTCTTGGGAAATTGAACTTCCTCGGGGGCTAATCAATTTTGGTGAAGAAGTGGAAGCCGCTGCGAAGAGAGAGACAGTTGAGGAAACAGGGATGCTGGTTAATGAGTTACTTTTGCTAGGAGAAATTCCTCCTGATACAGGTGTAACTAATACCGTCGTTCCGATTTTTATGGCAAAGGTTACAGAAAAACAGGATTCACAACCAGAAGACACAGAAGCGATTGAAGAAATTTTAGCTCTGACAGTACACGAAGTGAAGCAAGCCTTTTTAAGAGGTTACTAGGAGCACAATATCAGAGGTGTGCAAAAACAAATTCCCTTTCGAGATCCGTTCCTTGCCTATGCAATTCTAATGTATGAACTTAAACAATCAGATGCCAATATAAGAACATAGTCTGTATTATGCTGTAGGGTATTAAATGGATAAGCTCATCACATTGTATCAAAAACACCTGCACCTTCAAAGTGCTACCTTTTCACGTATCAATCATGAAGATGCAATGGTTGCTATCGTCTATAAAGTTGAGAAACCTAGCGGTGCTCAACTCATCTTAAAAATAAGTGCGCGTCCTAATGATTTTTTACGAGAGCTGTATTTTCTAAAACACCTTGCCGGTAAATTACCAGTACCGCGAATTATTCAAGTTGTGCAACCAGAACCGGATTTGCATGGAGCAATTTTGATGGAATGTTTGCCTGGCACATTGCTCAAGATAACAGATTTGACCGATGCCCTGGCTTATGAAATGGGTTCGTTGCTTGCACGCATACACCTCAACCGTGTAACAGGTTATGGCGACCCTATAAAGCTAAATGATTTCAACGCCGATCCTAACACCCCTTTACTCAAAAGTTTGAAGAAGGCTTTGCAGAATGCAGCAATCATCTACCAAAAGCGCTTCTTGAGCGATGCCACAGCTATTATGAAACGCACGTTAACCTCCTGACCCTTGCAGATGGTCCCTGCATGGTTCACCGTGATTTTCGGCCTGGGAATGTGATTGTATTCAATGGAGAACTCCAAGGAATTATTGATTGGGCTGGAGGACGAGCAAGCTTTGCACAAGAAGATTTTTGCCCTCTGGAGCATGGGGAATGGTCATCTAATCCTAGCTACAAAAAGTCCTTTTTAGCAGGATATGGAAGCATTCGCCCTGTTCCTGAATATGGTAGTATGGTACCTCTTTTACGCTTGAGCAGATCATTTGCTACAATTGGCTTTCTGGTGAAGACTGGAACATGGAACACTAGCCATGCACGACTTTACCAATCTAACCGACAGTATCTACTAATGCTATATTGATGACGTTCTAAACCCAGGTCGATTTCTTGAAATCGTTCTGCTCTTCTACTAATAATATAATCAGGTAAGTAACCTAAGTGTGCCCTATCTTGACATCAAGATAGGGTGCAATTTAGACTGGCAGTGCATTCACGAGGGAATACTATAATATGAAAAAAACAACAATTAAAATCATTTATGACAATTGTAAGCAAAATATTGAACTCCAAGAAGACTGGGGGTTTTCAGCTCTTATTGAGCATAATCATCGTAAGATCCTTTTTGACACTGGAAATAACCAAGAAATTTTCTTCTCAAATTTAGGGAAGATGGGCATCCACCTTGAGGAGATCACAGACGTGATTTTTTCTCACAAACATAAGGACCATATAACTGGGTGCAAAGACATTTTGGAACAGTTGCAGAAAAATAGTCGAGTTTATCTTCCGAAAGGTTTTCCTCTCAAGAAAGTGCCACAACAACATTTGCAGATTCAAATGGTCACAAATTTCATCGAAATAGACAAAAATATCTATGCAATGCCCTTAAAGGGGGGATTTTTTTTGAATGAACAATGTTTAATCCTTGATACGGAAAAGGGTCTGGTAGTTGTAACGGGATGTGCTCATCCAGGAATTATCAATATTGTCGAGGCTGCCAAGAAAAGGCTGAATAAGCGAATTTATCTCTTATTAGGAGGATTTCATCTTTTTCGTAAAAGCTGCCATCGTATTGATGAAATCGTAGATAAAATGAAATTATTACAAGTTGAAAAAGTGGCTCCTTGTCATTGTTCGGGCCAACAAGCCATACAACAGTTTGAAAAAGTATATAACACCAATTTTTATAACGTCGGAGTTGGTTCAATTATTACGATTTAATTCTCTTTGCGGGGCCTTATTAAAAAATGGCCTTGTTCACCTTTACAGAGAAAACTTTCGGTCATTATGCTATATGGCAGGCTGAAAGCCTGCCATATAGCATAATGACCGAAAAGGTGATCAAGGCCTAAAAAATATGTCGAGGCACTTCCTTCACAGATCTGCCAATCTCATTCTTAGTACTATTGAAGGCTATCGATTTTATTCAAATCGCTCTTCCTATAAGTTCTCCATTTATTTTGAAGACTTCCATGGCGAAAGAAAAGTGGTCCACTTTAAGCGCGAGTTCTAGATCGTGTCCTCCGTTTTTATAAGCGATCGGACCCTTTTTCATTCTCTCAGCAGCGGGACTTGTGCGAACACGACAAAGTGCATGATCTAGATCAATAGGTTTTCCTTTTAGCTTGCTTTGCAAGTATTCTGCTAGAGCCACATCTTCATCTCCATTTGTCCTACCGGTTGCTACAAATGATACGTGGGATGGTTTTAGCTCTAAAATGCGTTTGACAGTAGCATCTGCCACAACAAAACTTGCAATTAGAATATGAGGAGCATGACTACAACTAACTACTCCTTGTGTACCTGAAGAGGTTCTCTGAACCATTGTTCGTCCAGAAAGGTCGGCACATTGAATTTCGCTTGGAGAATTTTCAAAATGAAATCCCTCTATCCGTTTTCCTTCCCGTTCACCCATTAGTAACAAGGATGGATCTTGTTGATATTTCATAAAAGCTTCTTCAGGAGAAGCCACAAAAATGATTTCCTTGGCTCCTGAAGCGAAGGCAAAGGCAGCTGTTGTGAAGGCTCTCAAGACATCTATTACGACGCAAAGTCCTTTAGCTTCAGGAACCTTGTGCCCTCTAAAAATGCTACTTTCCATTCTTACTCTCATTAAACAGAATCACTAATATCACTAATTTTGATGTTTTAAAAACATATCCAATTAAAAAGTTAGCATTACAAGAAAAAATGGTCAAGTCTTCATTTTTCGTGTCCGTGGGGAGGAGATACATGTGGAGATAATGGACGTGGACGATAGTGGACTGTAATGGACCGTAGTGGACGATAATGGACTCTAATGGACAATACGGTACGTCCATTACAGTCCACTAAGGTCCATTATTGTTCACTACGGTCCATTATTGTCCACTACGGTCCATTATCGTCCACGTCCATTATCTCCACATGAGTATGAATTTTAAATGCAAGGAGTC
>JABDBC010000090.1 GCA_013288825.1 Chlamydiota bacterium | reverse complement strand
CAGGCTGGGAGAGAGCGCTGGTTTAGTATGCTCTCCGACAGGGCTGTCCAGGCACGCCAATCTTCTTTTAAGCTCTTTTTAAGGGCCTTGATCTCATTTTTTCTGGCTTCTAGCATCTCTCGAGGGCTTTTGTCGTGAATAAGACGTTGGTATTGCTCCTTCATTTGGCTGAAGCTAGAAATTTTTTCTAGGATTCTGTCTGAAATCTCGATCACTTGGACTTCGAGTTCATCGGCTTTTGTACTGCAATATGCTTTGATTTGATCCATCAGCAAGTTTTTATGTTCGATAACCATTTTCTTTTTTATTGCATAGGCGCTCATATGTTTGAGGTCTGTTGCCCAGCCGAGTTTGCTCAATCCCCAAATGAGCCATTTTGAGGGATCAAAATGGTACCAGCGCACACCGTTGCGATAGTCATTTGCAAAGGTGTGATGGTAGTTGTGATATCCTTCACCAAATGTCAGGAGGCATAAAATATAGTTGTCGACGGCAGACTGCTCGCGGCTGAAAGGCTTGGCGCCCCAGGTATGTGCCAACGAATTAATAAACCATGTGAAATGGTGAAGTGCAAACATGCGCGTCCAGACGGCTAGAACAAAGGCGCCTAGGAAGTCATTTAGAAAAAAGCCAACCAGAAAGAAGGCCAAGAGGTTTGTTATAAGCATCGACAATTTGATGTGTTTGTGCTGAAACATGACGAGCTTGTTTTTCATCAGATCAGAAACAACCTTTGGATCGATCGGCAAAGGTTTTTCCATCATCCACCCAAAGTGTGCATACCAGAAACCTTTGTTAATCGAATAGGGGTCTTCATCTGTGTCGACATAAGCATGGTGCAATCTGTGATCGAAAGACCAGCGTAGGGCGCTACTTTGCACAGCCATGGCTCCAAAGAATAGAATCAAGGCTTCCAGCAAATTATTCGCCTTATACGTTTTATGGGAGTAGAGGCGGTGGTAGCCTGCCGTAATGCTTAGCCCCGCAAGATAGAGTAGAACGACAGAAGCTGTCACCATACCCCATGAAGGAGGTGAAAAATAAAAATAAAACGGTAGGGAACATAAAAGGAGAATTTGATAACTAATCAAGAATATTCCAGCTACCCAATTAAATTGTTTTGGTTTATTCATATGAGTTCACTCGTTAAAAGGTTTCTCCTATCACTAAATTTAAACTACCTGGTCATATTTAGCAAGTAAGAATGAATTTTTACCTTGTTGAAAAAAAGCTTCCTGCATAAGATGGGACCTTCTGTATCCTCAGCAACTGCATTCTCATGATTTTTTTTATTATTGATTTCCTAAGACATTTCTTAGGCCTTAAAATTCCTCTCGTCTTCACCTATTATTCGACTCGAATGATGCTGGCTGCCATCACTTCTTTAGTCTTGAGCATTTTTCTCGGTCCCCCAGTGATCCGTTGGCTGACTGCACAGAAAATGGGGCATGCAAACCGATTTGACGACCAAACAAAGAAAAGCACTCCGACGATGGGGGGTGTCCTCATCCTGTTTTCGATGGCATCTTCTATGCTTCTGTGGATGGATCTAACTCATATTTTCACATTGATTCTTTTTATCACAACCCTTTCTTTGGGTCTTCTTGGCGGATACGACGATTTTTTAAAGTTAAAGTATAAAAATACCAAAGGGATTTCTGGGCGCAAGAAACTTCTTTTGCAGGGTTCTATAGCCGGTTTTGTGGCGCTATATCTTTTGAGCCCGACAGTCAATCAAGGAATGCAGATGGGCAATTGGTATGCTCCACCCACCATTAAGGAGCATATTTCAGTAAAAATGTATGCTTCTGACACGGAGACAGCACAAACAGCCCTCGTTACAACGACAATATCATTAAAAGAATTTGCATCCCGTTTATATCTTCCCTTTATCAAAGAGCCAGTTTGGCGGTTTGTAGGGATTTTCACGATTATTGCAGCCTTATTCATCATTTTTGTGATTACCGGGTCTTCCAATGCTGTCAATTTGACAGATGGATTGGATGGACTAGCTGCTGGGTGCCTTATCATGGTTGCCGCTTGCTTAGCACTTATTGCTTTTCTTTCAAACAATATTGATTTTGCAAGCTACTTAAACATTCTTTATATTGAGGGGAGTGGAGAAATTGCCATATATCTGAGTGCATTTATTGGGGCTTGCATTGGTTTTCTATGGTACAACGGCCATCCTGCACAGGTTTTTATGGGGGATACAGGCTCTTTGGCGCTTGGAGGAGTCATTGGTGTGTGTGCCGTTTTGTTAAAGCGTGAGTTTCTATTGGGATTGATTGGAGGAATTTTTGTTGCAGAGGCCGCCTCGGTCATTTTACAAGTTGCTAGCTACCGTTTGCGGAACAAAAAGCGGATATTTTTATGTGCTCCGTTGCATCACCATTTTGAATTCAAAGGGTGGCCAGAAACTAAAGTCGTCATAAGGTTTTGGATTATTGGATTGCTTTTAGCAATCGTTGGGTTGGCTTCGTTAAAATTTCAGTGATTTGCATTATGAAAGATCAAAAAATACTTGTTATTGGCTTGGGGATCAGTGGGCGATCTGCCGCAGAGTTTCTATTAAAAAAAGGGTACACTGTTTGGGGTGTTGATAAGAACTACGAACATCTGCAGCATAGTTCTGAAGTGGCAGTCCTCGTACAAAAAGGGATGCAAATTTCACAGGATAGTGAAAAATTGGATCTGAAACAGTTCAATAAAGTTGTTCTTTCCCCGGGCGTACCCCAGACACATCCCCTTTGTTTAGAAGCACATGCATTGGGCATTGAGGTCCTTGGAGAGGTTGAAATTGCATGTCGTTTTTTACCCAATTCTCCATTTTTAGGAATCACTGGTACGAACGGGAAAACGACAGTAACCTTGCTCGTGAATCACGTTCTAAACCACAGCGGAAGACCTGCACGTGCATTAGGAAATGTAGGCACACCTATTACGTCTTCTTTAAATGGCGAAAAATTAGATTTGAACCCGATCATAGTGGCAGAACTCAGTTCCTATCAACTCGAAACAATGCATTCTAAAGTGATTGACGTGGCAGTTGTGTTGAATATCACTCCCGATCATCTCGATCGTTATGCAACCATGGAAGAATATGCCAAAGCCAAAATGCAAATAGGATTCTGTTTAAAAGAGGAGGGGACTCTTTATGTCGAACATCGTACAGCACAAGCTTATGGGCATCTTTTGGAAGGGATATCATATAAAAGTTATGGATATGAACCCAGTTGTGATTTGTATACGGACTTGCAGAGCTTGTTTTTTAATCACAAAAATATTCATTCATTGCCTCCTGCAAACGTGGGACGTCGAAGCCACGATTTGGAGAATATGATGGCCGCTTTTGCATTGTGCCATCATTGTTCTGTGACTCCGTCGGAATTCTTTGAGGCATTAAAAAGTTTTACAAAACCACATCATCGAATTGAATTTGTTCGCTGTCAAGGCAAAGTAAACTATTATGATGACAGTAAGGGAACGAATTTGGATGCTGTGATTCGCGCTGTAGAGGCATTAGAGACCCCTATTATGCTAATAGCCGGAGGAGTGGATAAGGGTGCTCCATATACCCCTTGGATTGAAGCCTTTGCAGGTAAAGTAAAAGCAATTTTTGCCATTGGACAAGCAGCACCGAAAATCCACATGGACATTGGACATCAAATTCCTGTACATTTGTGTTCGAATTTAGAAGCCGCTGTAAAGCGTGCTGCAGAGTATGCTCAGGAAGGGGATAGTGTCTTGTTATCCCCGGGATGCTCAAGTTTTGACATGTTTCGCGATTATGTCCATCGTGGCGAGGAATTTATACGCATAGTGAAAGCCTTATGAACCTTAGGAGAAAAATGAGATGAACCGACGTGATATTATTATTGTAGCTGTATTGGTAAATACAGCATTGCTAGCTGTTTTATTCATGATGGCTATAAATACTGATGACGAGAAGATGACGGAACCCACCGAAATTACACAAATGCTAGATCAACCTTCAGAGGTTCTCCTTCCTTCAGCTTCTCAACTCTCCATGAACCCAACATCACCTGATGAAGGAGACAATGCATTGCGAGCTTTTGAAAACTCTGGAGGACAACCTTCAGAAATTATCCAAGAGGTCATTGAAGAGGAGCCTGTGCAAGACCTTGATCAAGATGATGACCTGCCTCCCAAATCAGAACCGCAAAATACTGCACCCCTTTCTCAACAGCCTGTTTCAGAACCCATTCCAGCAACTCCAAAGCCGCAGAAAAGTGAAAATGAAAGCCCAAAAATCATCGAAGTGACTGTAAAGCGTGGGGATTCATTGGATAAAATCGCCAGAGTCAATGGATCGAGTATCAAAGCTATCAAAGACGCCAATCAGTTGAAGAATGATCGTTTGGATATTGGACAAGTATTACAGGTTCCAGTGACGGGTAAGAAGGCAGCAACTGCTTCCTCAACTACTTCGAAGGGGACTACAACAACGAAGAAAACCAGCCAAACTAACACACAAATTGCTGGTGATGCCCAATATTACACAGTGAAAAGCGGTGATAGTCCTTGGAAGATTGCAAAGCAGTTCAATTTGAATCTGGATGATTTGTTGAAGTTGAATAACCTCAACGAAGAGAAAGCTCGCAATTTGAAAGCTGGCGACAAAATCCGCATCCGCTAAACAGAAATTAACAAACTCTGTTGCAGAATGTTAGGCACCTGCCTCAGCCTGGTGCCTAACATTCTGCAACAGATGTAATTGCACAAAAGTTTCCCCATGCAACGGATTCTACTTTTAATTAGCGCCACTCTGATTTTTGCTATCGGCCTCGTCATGATATTCAGCACAACCTCCGCTGATGTTCTTGATCACGACTTTCAAAAAGATACACACCAAGCTTTGCTCCGTCAGGTGTTGTACGGAGTCATCGGCCTTATTTTGGCTGCTTGCGCGTGGAAAGTGGGGTGTCGCCGCATTCTTGCGATGAGTCCCGCACTTCTTCTGATCTTTTCAATCTTGTTGGTGCTCACGTTAATACCAGGGATTGGCCGTGAAGTAAATGGCTCGAGACGTTGGCTAGGGATCGCAGGATTTTCTTTCCAACCATCAGAGTTTGTAAAATATATCATCCCTGCATTCTTCATACATCGCTATCTCCAATTTCAAGAGAATCTATTCACCTTTCGCGATTTTTTGAAACTCGTTGGAATAAGTACCATTCCTATGTTTCTAATTATGATAGAACCCAATAATGGCACCGCTGCAGTGATTGGTTTCAGCATCGTTATTCTGTGTCTTCTCATGCGCGTCCCTTTTAAATTCTGGGCACTTCCTCTTTGTGTTTTTGTCGTGGTTGCGGGGACTTTCGCCTACAATCTCCCTTATGTGACTGCACGCCTAAAGGTTTACTTGCATCCTGAACTCGACCTAAAAGGAAAGGGGCATCAGCCATACCAAGCCAAAATTGCTGCAGGTTCCGGAGGGCTGCTGGGCAAGGGTCCTGGGAATAGTTGGCAGAAGCTGAGCTATCTTCCTGAAGCGCAAAACGATTACATAGGAGCCATATTTGCTGAGGAATTTGGCTTCTTAGGGATTGTCGTTCTTATTGCCCTTTATATGCTCATTGCCTATTTGGGATTTTCCATTAGCAGTCAAGCTCCGGATCGTGCCCTATCTTATTATGCAGGGGCAATCACGTATTTAATCTGTTTTCAGGCATTTCTCAATTTAGGAGTTGTGTCAGGATTGCTTCCGAGCACAGGGCTCAATCTTCCATTATTCAGTCAGGGAGGGACTTCATTAATGACGAATATTATGGGGTTAGGTCTGCTCATGAGTATTTCCAAGGATAGGTCTTGATGAGTATCGCTTTTCGTGCCGATGGAGGAGCTTTTGGACTAGGTTTGGGACATGTGATGCGCTGCATAGCCATCGGTGAAGCTCTTAAAAGGAGTAAAGTCGATTGTTGGTTCATTTGCAAAAATTATCCAGCAGCAGAACATGTGATCCTGTCACGAGGTTTTGACGTTCGTTTAATTCCAGAAAATTCCAGTTTTGATGACGATGTTGCGTTAACCCTTTCTAATGCAGCCTCAGCCAAGTGGATCGTTGTGGACTCATATCTGCATTCGGAAGAATATCTTTCAGCCCTGTGTAATGGGGACAAACGGGTGGCGTTTTTGGATGATCAGAGCGATAGCCGAATGCCAGTTGATCTTATCTTTGGCAATATTTACTGCAATGCTGAGCAGTATGAGAACAAAATCTTGCCATTTACAAAAGTATTTGCAGGTCCCCCATACACGCCTCTGAGGCATGAATTTGCCAATCTATCTCCACATCATATTAATAATGAGATTCGAAATCTATTAATCATGTGTGGCGGCGAAGATGCCTTGAATGCCACTGAAAGGCTTTTAGGAACCCTTGTCGATAGTGATATTCCTTTTAATATATCCATTGTTATAGGAGCTGCATATCGATATGCGGACACATTAAGAGCATATTTACAAAATTATCCTCATCCCACACGCATTTATCAGGATCAATTACACATTGCCCCGTTATTTCAGCAGTCCGATTTGGTTATTTCTGCTGGAGGAACAACCGTTTTTGAAATTGCTGCGGCGGGAACGCCCATGGTCATTGTGAAAGTGGCTGACAACCAATCAGCAATTGCGCAGTACTTAAGGGAGAATGGGTTGGCTGAAGTGATCGATTCACTAGAAGAGATTACTGCTGACATGGTTTTGGGGGCTATTGCAAGGCTGCAAGATCCTCAAGTGCGTCGAGAAAGGAGTTTGCGAGAACAAGCTCTGATTGATGGGAAGGGTGCCGATCGAATAGCAGGAATCCTCACATCGCAGGTGGATGAGATTTCCCTTCGGGAAGTGACGAGTGATCCACAAGGGATGGATAGCAAACTCATCTGGACCTGGCGCAATGATATTCAGACGAGAAAGATGTCAAGAAGTCAGGATCCAATCAGTTGGGAAACTCATCAAGAGTGGTACAAGAAGGTTGTTGCAGAGTCATCATCAGTGGTGCTGCTAATGGGCATGAAAGATGACGAGTCAGTTGGAATGGTACGTTTTGATAGATGTGAAGAGGGGCAAACGGAGATCAATATCAATGTGGATCCTGAGAAGCGCGGGAAAGGTTTGGGGAAGTCTGTTTTATTAGCAGCCTGTTCTTATGCATTTATACAGTTGAAGTTACGAAGGGTTATTGCCTTTGTCAAAAGGGATAACCTGGCGTCGCTCAAAATTTTCGATGATGCCGGGTTTGGCCTTGTAAAAGATACTGGGGAATATCTGTGCTTAGCCCTCATTTTCTCAAAAACTGATTGATTGTTTGTAGAATTGAGACACCAAAACATGAAATGGAATTAATAAAAAACCGTTTAAAAAATGCATTGTACATCTACAAAGAATGGAAAAAAAATGAAAGCCAAACCAAAAAAAAACGTTGAAGAAATCGAGTATGAAAAAGGCAGTGGAAATGTATTTGCTGATTTAGGGTTTGAAAATCCAGAGGAAGAACTCGCAAAATCTGAACTTACAGCACAAATTTCTAATATTATAAAAAAAAGAAAACTAACTCAAACTCAAGTGGCCAAAATTTTAGGAGTAGATCAACCTCGCATTTCCTCACTACTTCGTGGAAGATTTGATCTTTTTTCATTTGATATGCTAATGCATTTTCTGAAAGTTCTTGGTCAGGATGTTGAGATTATAGTTAAGCCAAAGCCTCGTAATCGCAAGCGTGCTCACTTAAGTGTGGTCTCCTCTTGCGAAGGAAACTCGTTCCCTGTAGCAGCGAGTTCTCTGTAATGAACTGTTCTGTCTAACAGCACTCGCCTCGAACCAGAAAGTAAGGGCGACTCTCACTTCGCTCTAGTCACCAATCAAGAACGGTGTGTGCCACATGTTTTCAAGCCACCACATACCGACAGAATAAATCGGAGAAGATAGATAATTAAAATTTTAATCTATCTATGTTTTGACTTTTATTATTGTTTTTGTAAAATTCTAAGGCGTGTAGCAGATCCCAGATGTGATTATTGCCTGCATATATACTAAAAAATTTAAAGGAGTAGCCATGGAAATTCATCCTTACAATAGAGTTGTCCCTTCATATATTCCGCCAGAAAAAACAGTTGAAATGAAAAAAGACATTTATGATCTCGATGTAGTCCTAAAAAATATCCAATCGACTGACATTAAAGACGCCTGCGGAAATACGAGTCCCACTGAGGAGTTCAATTGCAACTATTCACAAAGATGTAATACAGGGACTTGTGGATGTCCACGGTAATGCTAAATCGCGCAAGGGGTAGGGGATTGCAGAAGGCTCAGTGTGCGCCGGGGACGGTTCTCGCATAACGTCATCTCCTTTAA
>JABDBC010000089.1 GCA_013288825.1 Chlamydiota bacterium | reverse complement strand
TGGTCTTGTCTAGTCAAACAAACCTAGGTAGCCGTGGGGAACCGTGGGGCTAGCGATGGCGGCTTCTATTCTTCCTATAACCCGTTCCATTCTTACAATTTGTGCCTCCGTACTAGCAATATCTTGTTGTGCTTTGGCAATTTTGTCCGCGTTTTTCTTAGCGTGTGATGCTGGATCAATGCCAGCGGGTGCCGCTTCCTTTTTTAAAGCTTCAATATTTTTCTTTACTCTCTCAATGTCTTTCCGACTTGTTTCAATCTTTGTTTTTGCAGCTGCTATCTGATCCTCTAAGGGCTCACCGTGGTAACCGATGTATCCGCCAGGAACCTTGTGCAAAAATCCGCTCAATGCATAGGTGTCAGCTAATAACGGTAACATTGCTTTTGAGGTGTTGAAAAACGTTGGAGTGCACATTCTTTGCACTTCTCTCGCGAGTTTTAAGGCCTCAGCGAGATCATCGCTCAATGCTATTTCTACAAATCTTTTGTTGAGTTGTTCCTTTTGAGCTTCTGAAAGTGGGGTACTTGAGGCAGAATAATAATAGTTTGTAATTGCTTTAATAGCTTTAGCATTTTGATTCTCAGGTTTTGCGATGGCTTCAACGAATTTATCGTATTCTGAATAATAAGTGTGGCAAGACTCTTGACGTTCAATGAGAGCTGTTTCCTGTGGTTTTGTGAGATTTGGGAAAAGTTGGTGTGCTGCTTTGAATCGATTTGCTTGCGCTTCGGGTGTTGTTGATGTAAGATCCACCGTCTTGATGACTGTTCCAATTGGCAATGGATCTTTAACGCCGAGTCCAGGATTAAGATCACCCAGATCTTTGAGGTCTATATTAGGATGTTCCTCTGCAAAATTCTCTAGTGTTTGGATTTTTGTCGTCTTAACACTCATTGCCTCTTCCAATATTTCCCACAACTTTATTATATCGGGAGTGGAACCTGTGCCAATTTTGCTTAAGAATGTTGCAAAATCGTTGCGAAGGTCTTCAATCGTAGTAGAAGATTTAATTGCACGTGCCTTGGCAAGTGTCAACTGGGCTATATAGGGTGCTAATATAGCTAAAACCTCTTCTTTTTTCTTAGAAGGCTCTTCTTTTTTAGAGGCCCCTCCTTCTTTTTTAGAGGCGGCTTTTTCTCTGTTAATGGCTGCGTCAAGAGCAGAAAGTTTTCTGATTAGAGTACTATCTTCTCTCCGTACCCAAGCAAGTAATGCCTCCTGATTTGCATAAGCCTTAGCCAAAATATCCCGGGCTTCTCTGCCAATGGGGACATCTTTCAAACTTGACTCCAAAAGTGCGTTACGACAAGCTTCCAGATGTTCTGGTATAAGACTCGTTGACCTTCTTTGCTGTACTTGTAGCTGATTACTTTCCGACATTGAAAGATCTGTATCAAAGAGAGCAAATTTAAATTGGACATTCAAAGCTTTTTGATATTCGGGAAAGTCTTTCAATAGTTTTTTTTGTTCGCTTCCATCTTCAGCAATGTATGTAATGAGAGAAGTGTCAGGGGGAAGATTTCCTTCAAGATGCTTTATTAAATTCTCACGAAATTTAGGATCGCCTTTGAATCTATCATATTCTTCATTTGGGATGGGAGCTATTCCAATATTTTTAGCATGAAGGTCTAAAAATTGAAATAAAACTGTTAAAACCATTTGAACTTGCGCTTCTGGAGTTAATCTTTCCCCAATGCTTTTCATAATCTGTTCTTTATTAGTTCTAAATATCACATCCTCCATTAGGATCATATCTGCAAAGGGCTTGACCCGAGCGTTTGTTATCGCGTGAACATCTGCGGTGACAAGTTCAGGAAGGACTACTCCAAAGCTTATAGTAGCGGTGAAATCCAAAGCAGAACGAATGATTTCTTCCGTGACTCTAGCATCGACCGGCTTATAATTTGACAATGCTGTGCCTAAATTATGCCCATAAGTTGTTGAATAGAGAACCTGGAATTTACTAAAATCAATGGCTTTCCCTGTGTTGTCTTGCCATTTTGTTCCTTGACACAATGCTTCTGCTGCAAAAATTTCATCTACTGGTCGCTCTATTATCCCAAATGCGGTTCTCACATCATCCAAAGTAGGGGGCAGTGGCGCAGGGCCGTATACACCTGGAGCAGCAGGTATATCGATTCGACTGAGTTTATTTATGATATCGTCCCCATGAAGAAAGTAAAGGTTTTGTACATCATGGAAATTTAATTCAACATATTTGCCTTTACTCTGTTCATAGCGCCATTTATGCAATTCACACTTTTCATAAGCATATTTCTGTTCTCCATCCATTAATGGAATTATTCGAATGTCAGGAGTAGGTTCACCTGGTTTGACTGGATTTCTTAAAATGTACGTTTCGAGAGCATATGCATCTTTTTGGGACAGATGAGGGAATATCCGTTTGTACACTTGCGGAAGTAACTGATATTCTGTGAGAACTTCTTTTCGGGCAGCAGGAGGAACAAGAGAGTCACCCTTTATAATAATAAAATTTGGCCCATGTGATTTCAACATTTCGATGAGAGATTCCTTTGTCGGAGGTGGTGCTGTTTCGCCTACTTTAGGAATTAAGGCGACTTTGTCCATTGCCTCTAATCCCTCCTCAAAATAGATCAAGAGAACTTGTGAGAGGGTTAGAGTAACCTTACCAGTAGGTAATTCATATGACCAATTATATTTGTCCAGCTGTTTATATAGTTCATTTTGCTCGTCACTCATGAGTGGTTCGAACGTGATGTCTGGATATATTCCTACTAATCCTCGCTTTAGGAAATTGTTTATGGCTGCACTGTCTTCTGGGGAAAGGTGTTTGAGCATTCTGCTCTTGGCAGCTTTTCGAACATCGAGATCACTCAAAGAGACGCTTCGAAGCTTCTCTTGTTGACTTGGTATCGTGCTTGATCCTTGAATAGGCCGGGCTCTTTTTACGGAGATGCCTGACAGGACCCCTGCTCCAGGATAAAAGTGTGACAGACTTTCAATTAGGCGTTCTTCTGGTATAGCCTCCCCTTTTTTAAAGACAGCAATTTTACCAGCTATATAAACTGGGTTTCTAGTGTCATCAGCTACTGGAATATATTGAGTTTCACGGATGGCAGCCATACCTGCTTGAAGAGCCTTGCCACTTTCCTGGGCAATAGTGGAGATTTCAGCCTTGGATGCCTTTTGAAGGTGTTTGATTCTTTTATCGGACATTCCCCGTAGTTGAGCTGCTTTTTCATCTAATATTTTCCCAAGAGGATGATCTGGATCGACTTCTGACAATTCTGTTTTGAGACGGGTCATTTTATCTACTAGTTGGGCGACTTCTCCTGACCATTTATGGGCAGATGCAAAAATTTCGGGAAGGATGGGGGATTCAGCGGAGCTTTTTGTATCGGCAGGACTTTTAGGTCCCCCTTCTTTTTTTGACTTCGCATCTCCCTTTTCTTGTTCGACAACTGTTGTGTAAATATCGTCGAGTTTTTTGAATTCGGCATCGAGATTTTTATCAACTTCAGTTAACTGACCTGTAATTTTAGCAATCGCATCCTGAGCTTCTTTTACTTTTGGAAGATCTGTGGGACTTGCTTTGGCGGTTAATTCTGAGAGTGTATGATCGGCGATTTGGTTGCTAAGGGTATCATATTCAGAAATGAGTGACTGGATTCTGTTGTTGATGAGATCAAGAGATGTTGGTGTTTTTGGAGTGGGGGGTGAAGCTATGGGAGGTGCTGTAGGGGTTATGGGAGTAATGGGTAAGGTTCCACCGAATGAAGGATCTGATATGAAAGTCATAAATAATCCTTTATTAAATATATAGTCTATATAACTAATTATACTATAATTTATTTAATAAAGTAATATTTTGTGTTTTTAATTACTTTAGTTTTCGAGATTGGGGCTTGTGATTTGTAGTTTGAGGTGGATGGGGAGAAGTGCGGCTACATTTGGTAGGGATTGATCTTCTCATTTTTGCCCTTTGCCGAGTAGGCCGACTATGGTAACATAGTCAGCCTACTCGGCAAATAAAAAGAGCAAAAATGATATCACTTCTGCAATGACCTCTTTATGCTTCTTGTCCTTTAAAGTCCTTTACGTACCTTAGAGGTATTTGCAGAAGTGCCAAATCATCAGGTCAAAGCTATTTGTTTGTGCCGGCCCTCCGGGACGGAATGTGTTGGTTGGCAGTCACCCAGGCTTCGCTAACCCCTCCGGGGAGCTTCAGCCTGGGCTATTATGTAAACAGCCCTCCGGGCAGTGTGAAAATTGATTTTCATACAAAAGCTCCTGCATACAGCCCGGAGGGCCTGTTCACGTAATAGCCCAGGCTGAAGCTCCCCGGAGGGGTAAGCGAAGCCTGGGTAACTGCCAACCCACACATCCCGTCCCGGAGGGCCGGCACAAACCAATAGCTTGATTTGGCACTTCTGCAATGACCTCTTTATGCTTCTTGTCCCTTATGTCCTTACTTGGTCCCATTATAATCCATCGGTGACTAGCAACTTGCGTTAATATGGAACACCTGAATATGAAACACCCCTATCTAAAATCACCTAAGTATCCAGGAGGGATGGTAGGCGCCTTTATAGAGTTCTCTAATCTTGTAGCTATTTTTTCTGCTACTTCAGCCTTTTTTTTCTTTGCCTCAGCTGCTAGTAAATCATCCGCTTTCGCTGGTGGTGTGGCCTTTTTCATTGCTTCAAGATTTTTTTTTGCAGCCGCAACTTTACCTCTTATCGTTGCTATTTGCATCTCTAAAGGTTCGTTATAGTAACCTATGTACCCGCCTGGATTGTCCGGATGCAATGTTTCGCTCAATCCATAGCTTTCTGCCAATAAAGGATACATTGGTTTAGAAATATTAAATAAGGTGGGGGCACACTCTTTTTGAATATCTCGGGCAAATTTCAGGACATCGTCCAAATCATCGCCAAGAGCTCCAAGTTCTTTACTCAGTTCTTCTTTTCGGGTTTCTGAAATAGGTGAATAACTGGCAGAAATATATTCGGTTACAACTTTCTTGATATCATCCACATCAATAGAGCGAGCATCCTGACTTTCGAAATTGCTAATTTTTTTGGAAAAATTTTCGTGTTCTGTAAGATATGTTTTGCGGTTCCGTCGACGCTCTACTAAGGCGGTTTCTTGAGGCTTTGTAAGTCGTGGGAATAATTTTTTTGCAATCTTGATCCTATTTGCTTCTGCATGAGGTGTTCTCGATGTCAGGTTAGTAGTTCTGATCACTGTTCCAATAGGCAACACCTCTGTTTCGCTGAGTCTAGAATTAAGCATTTGCAAGTGTTCGGGATCAATTTGATGTTGCTCCGCAAACTTTTTCAATGTTTGCGCTTTTTTTATGGTAACACTCATTGCTTCTTCCAATGTTTTCCACATTTTTACTATTTTAGCAGGGGTCTTCTCCTCGATTTTGCTTAAGCCTTTTGCAAATGAGTCACGTAAGTCTTGAATCGTAGCTGAAGGCTCTATAGCTCGTCCTTTAGCTAGGGTAAATTTTTCTATATAAGGGGTAATAACAGCTAAAACCTCCTCTTTTTTAGTAATGATTTTTTTCCTAGGGGGTCCACGCTCTTTAATAGCCCTTTCTCTTTCAATGGCTGCATCAAGGGCATCGAGTCTTTTAAAGGGAAGGAGATCTTCTCCATGTATCCAAGCAAGTAATTCCTCTTCCTTTGCTTCAGTTTCAGCCATTATGCGCAGGCTTTCTGTACTAAAAGGGACATCTTTTAGACTGGACTCAAAAAGTGCAATACGTACGGGGACAAGGTGTTCGATTATTTCTCCAGTCTGTTTTCTTTTTTGCTGCTGTAGTTGATTGCTTTCTGTCAGTGAGTAATCGGTGTCAAAAAGGACAAATTTAAATTGAACATTCAAAGCTTCTTGATATTCAGGAAAATCCCTCAATAGTTTCGTTTGTTCAGTTCCGTTTTCTGCAGTGTATGTAATGAGAGTTGTATCAGGAAGTTTTCCTGCAAGATGTTTTAATAAATTTTCTCGGAATTGTTTCTCGCCTTTGAATCTCTCGTAGTGCTCATTCGGAACAGGTTCTATTCCAATATTACCTCCATGTAAGTCTAAGAACTGAAATTCAGCAGTCAACATCATTTGGACTTGTGCATCTGTAGTTAATTTTTCCCCTATGCTTTTAAAAATCTTTTGCCTATCTGGATTTATGAATATTTCGTTCATTAAAAACATAGCTGCGAAAGGCTTTGCTTGAACATCCCTAATAGCTGTGGAATCGGTTTTTACAAGTTCTGGAAGGACTAACTCAAAGCTTATTTTAGCTTGGAAATTAAGAGCCCTACGAATGACCTCTTCAGTGACGTTTGGCTCCATCGGGCTATAATCTTCAAGTGCTAAGCCTAAATTAAAACCATGTTTTGTTGAATAAAGTTCCTTGAACTTTTTGTAATCAATGATTTCTCCTTTGGCATTTGCCCATTCTGATGCTTCGCATAATACTGTTGCAGCCTTAACTTGACGATCTGTATACTCTATTATCCCCAAGGCCGTCCTCACCTCGTCTAGCGTAGGGGGCAAAGGGGCAGGACCTATTACACCAGGAGTAGGAGGAACGTCCATGCGACGGAGCTTATCAAGGATTGTAACTCCGTCATCGCGAAAGTAAATATCCTGGACCTCGCTGAAATTCAATTCAACAAATTCATCTGGACCAAGTTCATAGAGCCATTTATGCAATTCACATTTCTCGTAAGCAAATTTTTGTGCACCCTCCATTATTGGAACTATGCGGATCTCAGGAGTAGGTTCACCGGGTTTGACGGGATTTTTTAAGGAGTACATTTCAAGTGCAAGGGCATCTAATTCCCCTAAATGGCTTACTATTCGTTTTTTTACGGTTGGATGTAATGTATATGCAGAGAGATCTTCTTTTGAAGTTGGAGCGATGGGATGCTCACTTCTTATGAGCAAGAAATTTGGACCGTGTAATTTTAATATTTCGATGAGAGCTTCCTTTGTAGGAGGAGGTGTTGTTTCACCCTCTTTGGGAATTAGGCTGATTTTTTCCATTTCCGCCATTCCCTTCTCAAAATAGACCAAGAGCACCTGTGGGAGGCTTAAAGTAATTGCTACACCAGAACTTATTTCATATGACCAGTTATATTTATTCAGCTGTTCGTATTGTGCTATTTGTTCGTCTCCCATGAGTGGTTTGAATTTTATGTCTGATGCTTCTGAGGAGCCTTCTCTCAGCCATTTATTTATGACTGCAGCATCTTCAGGGGATAGGTGTTTAAGCAGTCTAGCTTTGGCTTCTTGTCGAACGTCGAGACTAGTCAAAGAGACGCTTCGAAGCTCATCCTCTAGACCATGAATCATTCTGGAGCCATATCTTTTTGGCATGGTTCGTCTGACAGACATGCTCGACATAACCCCTGCCCCAGGATAAAAGTTTGTTAGACATTGAATAATGTCTTCTTCTTCCCTAGCCCTTCTGTTAGTTTGTTTATATACAGCAACTCCAGGTGCTATAAACACCTCCTGCTTAGAAGCAGCTTTGGATAGGTACGGATCTGCTCGCATTCCAGCAATGCCTGCTTGAAGTGCTGTTCCAACTTTCTTTGCAGTTTTGCCCAAAAACTCCCCTTTCTCAAGTAAGTATGCCTGTGATTTTTTTTGAAGGGGTTTAATTCGTTCTTTAAATGTCTTTTGTAGTTGAATAACTTGGATGTCACTCAACAAGGCTTTTAAGTCACTATCAGCTTGATCTGCGGTGGTAATTGCATTGGAGGTCATTTTTCCGAGTAAATGGCTGATTTCATGCGACCATCTCGATGTTGAAGCAATTACATCTGCAAGAGCAATAGGAGATTCCTCTTTGGCTTTTTCAGTTTTGCCTGAAACGTCGGGTTTATCTTTTTTAGTTTTTGCCCCTGCCTTTTCTTGCTCAACAACTTGGGTGTAAGTCTCGTCCAGTTTTTTGAACTCGGCATCGAGATCTTTGTTAACTTCTGTTAATCGTCTTGCAATTGTGACAATTGCTTCTTCAGCCTCTTTGACTTTGGGCTGGTCTGCTAAGCTGGTCTTTGCTTTAAGATCTGATAGCTTCTTTGAATGATCAAATATTTCATTGCTAAGGGTATGGTATTCGCTAATGAGGGAACTGATTTTGTTGTTGATGAGATCAAGGGATGTAGCAGAATGTGAACTTGTTGGGGGTATTGGCGCTGTTGTTTTTGTTGTTATTGGTAATGGTACAGGTAAAGTTCCACCTAATGAAGGATCTGATATGGAAGTCATAAATAATCCTTTATTAAATATATAGTATATATAACTAATTATACTATAGTTTATTTAATAAAGTAATATTTTGTTGTTTTTAATTTGATTTAGTTTTGATTTTAAATAGAACGATGTAAAAAAGAGAGGGTGTAGGGGGATGTAAGCGGGGTAATTGCATCCTGAGCTTCTTTTACTTTTGGAAGATCT
>JABDBC010000088.1 GCA_013288825.1 Chlamydiota bacterium | reverse complement strand
ATGTTTAATTGAATTTTACCACAGGCTGACGCCTGTGGCTACATGCCTTTGCCGCATTCGCGGCAATTTTTTTTTCAATAAATAAAAATGCGCGAATCGTGGGTGTAAGGGCGGCTCTCTCTTCACTCCATCGTCCATTGCTGACGCGCTTACAGGAAAGTGAGAAAATTCTTGCCCTCATTTCCATATTCTGGATAATCTTCTAAATAACTCTCTTCTCTCAGTGTTCTCCATGACCTCCGTGATCTCTGTGGTAAAAATCACACAGAGAGAAGAAAATAGCCCTCCATCACTTTAAAAATAAAGGAATGAATCTGATGAACGCATTTGCTTCTGGAACTGAAACCGGATTACAACAGAATATTGAAACTAAAACTTTGGAGCCCGAGCTAAAACAAATCCTAAGCAAAGTGGCAAATACTATCCGTGGACTTTCCATGGATGCTGTTCAAAAAGCAGATTCCGGGCACCCAGGATTACCCATGGGGTGCGCTGAAATTGGCGCTTACTTATATGGCTGTGCTCTGAGGCACAATCCAAAAGATTCCCATTGGATCAACCGCGATCGCTTCATTCTATCCGCAGGGCATGGATCCATGCTGCTCTACTCTTGTCTTCATCTTGCTGGCTTCAATCTTTCTCTCGAAGACATTAAAAATTTCAGACAGCTGCATTCCAAAACACCAGGCCACCCAGAGTGCGTTATAACAGATGGTGTGGAAACGACAACGGGTCCTTTGGGGCAAGGTCTAGGGAATGCTGTCGGCATTGCCTTAGGAATGAAGATTTTAGCAACAAAATTTAATACAGAAAAAAACAACATTATCGATAATAAGGTTTTCGCCCTCATTAGCGATGGGTGTGTCATGGAGGGAGCCACATCTGAGGTTTCCTCATTGGCAGGCCATTTACAGCTCGATAATATCATAGTAATTTATGACGCAAATCATATTACCCTCGACGGACCCCTCAGCGACTGTTTTTCAGAAAATGTCAAAATGCGCTATCAAGCTTATGGATGGGATGTATATAACGTTGACGGATATGATTTTGACGCCTTGCACTCTATCATCACCCACGTACGTCAAAACCAGAAACGCCCAACGCTTCTCATTGCTAACACCATCATTGCGAAAGGGGCACCCACAAAGGCAGGAACAAGCAAAGCACATGGCTCTCCATTGGGACCAGAAGAAGTTAAAGCTACAAAACTAGCCATGGGATGGCCTGAAGAGCCATTTTTTATTCCTCAAGCCGTCAAAGATTTCTTCAAGAAGAAAAATGTTCAAGAAGTCCAGTTAGAACAAAATTGGAATAAAGCTTTTGAGGCATGGGGAAGGGCGAATCCTGAGCTTTTGTCAACATTTGAAACGATGGCACAGCGAAAGTTGCCTGCAGATCTCGAAGCTAAATTAAAGGCAATTTCTATTGCCAGTCCCGCAGCAACGCGAAAATCATCAAGCGATGTGATCAATGCATTAGCTGACATGCTTCCTTTTCTGTACGGCGGTTCAGCTGATTTGTCATCTTCTGATTTAACCATGATGAAGAAATATTCACTCATCGCCACCAACTCATTTGGAGGGCGCAATATTAAGTTCGGCGTTCGTGAATTCGGAATGGCTACTATTGCTACAGGCTTAGCTAAAACGACAATGATCTCTCCCTTTATCGGAACATTTCTTACATTCTCCGATTATATGAGAAATGCAATACGCCTATGTGCCATTATGCAGGAGCATGTCATTTACCAGTTCACTCACGACTCGATTTTTCTTGGGGAAGATGGGCCTACTCACCAACCTATTGAACAATTCGCTTCATTGCGTGCGATTCCCCATCTCCATCTCATTCGCCCAGCAGGTGCTTACGAGGTCAAAATGGCTTGGATTGCAGCTCTTACCTACGAAGGACCAACAGCGCTGGCATTATCGCGACAAAACCTTCCTGATTTAGCGCAATCTCAAGTTCCTTACGCTGATGGAATGGGGCGTGGGGCTTATTTCCTAAAGAAAACTCCTTCAAAAGCGGATTTCACATTAGTTGCCACCGGTTCTGAAGTAGCTCTTGCCATGGATGTAGCAACAGAATTAGAGAAGTTAGGTAAACAGGTTCGCGTGGTTTCGATGCCATGCTGGGAGATTTTTGATAATCAAAATGCTGAATATCGCGAAAGCATTTTTGGAAAAGAAATGGGTCGAGGAGTAAGTATTGAAGCTGGTGTTGGACAAGGGTGGCATAAATATGTCGGCTCCGATGGCATCACCATCTGTATGGAGGGTTATGGAGCCTCAGCGCCCTACAAAATGTTAGCCCAAGAATTCGGATTCACCGTTGAATCGATCCTAGAGCGAATCTTATAGAGTTTATGATGAATGATTTATTTTTGAATGCATTGCGTTGCTCCAACAATGGGCGTCCCCCCATTTGGATCATGCGGCAAGCTGGGAGGTACCTTCCTGAGTACCGTGCAATGCGTCAAAAATTTTCGTTCCTTGAGATGTGTCATCAGCCAGAACTCGTGGCTGAAATCACGCAAATGCCAATATCCCTTCTGGGATACGATGCTGCAATCCTGTTCTCCGATATCCTCGTTATTCCTGAAGCACTGAATCTTGGGCTCCGTTTCGAAGAAAAAATAGGGCCCATCATCGAGCGCCCTCTTTGTTCTTCGCATGATGTTGAAAGTCTGCCAATCATAAATATTGGGGAAAAACTCAATTATGTAGCTGAAGCAATAAAACTCGTAAAACCCTCCTTAAAAGTCCCTTTGTTGGGCTTTTGTGGAGCCCCGTTTACGGTCGCCAGCTATATGATAGAAGGAGGGTCGACGCGCGATTTTAAAAAAACGAAGCAGTGGATGTTGCGAGATCCCAAAAGTTTTCATAAGCTATTAACAAAAATTGCAGATCATTCGATTACATATTTAAAAATGCAAAAGGCTGCTGGGGTTGATGCCGTGCAGATCTTTGACTCTTGGGCTCATGTTTTAGGACACACACAATTTCGCGAATTTTCCCTTCATTACCTCAAATACATCAAAGATGCCCTAGAAGAGATCCCTCTCATTTTATATTGTCGAGGCTCTTCAGTTTTTGCAACTCAATTAGCTGAGCTTGCTCCGGCTGGAATTAGCTTGGATTGGCAAGCGGATATAACGAAAATGCGACAAACAATCAGTTCGAAGATTGCATTACAGGGCAATCTTGATCCTGATATTCTTTATGCTGATCCCGCTACAATTCGATCCGAAGCAAGGCAAATGCTTAAAGGGATGCAAGGCGACAGGGGCTATATTTTTAATTTAGGGCATGGAATTCATCCTGATACACCTGTGGATGCAGTTAGAACGCTAATCGACTGTGTTAAGGAATCATGAAACGATTTGTTGTTTTAGGCGCTGGTATCAGCGGATTGTCCCTGGCATGGTTTCTAAAGAAAAAGTTCAAAAATGAGATTGCTCTCACAATACTGGAAAGGGCGCCACGTGCTGGCGGCTGGATTCAATCGGTAAATCAGAACGGTTTTTTATTTGAGTTGGGCCCACATAGCTTTCGGTTTGCAGACAACTGCGATGCGACTCTAGAATTACTTTCTGATGTAAATCTAGATCAACAAATTATTCCTGCTTCCCCATCCGCAAAAAGGCGCTATCTATATCTCGATCAAAAACTTCGACCCCTCCCTCATAATATCTGGTCAATGCTATTCTCTCCGTTCTCCTTCAAGATGTTATCCGGCATCGTTCGCGATTTATTTGCCCCTGTTTCGAATGAGAATGATGAGTCTGTTCAATTTTTTGCTACTCGTCGATTTGGTCCACGTATTACTCAAGAGCTGATCGATCCCCTTACTACTGGGATTTACGCAGGAAATATCGAGCATTTGTCTATCAAGGCATGCTTTCCGAAGTGGTATCAATATGAAAAAGAGTTTGGTTCTATCACAAAAGGGATGCTTAATAAAAAGAAAACGGTCGAAGCGTCTCTGTGGAGGTGGCAACTTCAAAAATCAGGACTTTTCTCGTTGTTGAACGGGATGGAATCCTTATCTCAAGCATTATCGAAGCAACTGTCAGATCATCTGTTCCTTTCCACTCCTGCAACTGAGCTAATAGTGACACAGAGGGGAATTGAGGTGAGAACGCCTCAATCTACGTTTCAGGCCGATTACCTTTTTTCGACTCTTCCACTACCGATATTGGCAGATTTATTACCAAATCAATCTCATCAGCTAATCCAAGCTCTAAGATCTGTTTCAAGCGCTTCTATAGTAGCCGTTTGCCTGGGTTATAAACGGCAAGTGCTTAAAAATGAGGGATTTGGTTATTTAAATCCCTCCAAAGAAAATCAGGGCATTTTGGGTGTCATTTGGGATTCGAGTGCATTTCCACAACAGAATGCGCAGACAGAACAAACCCGACTAACTGTAATGATGGGGGGTGCCCATTGGTCAGAGATTGCACACTTGCCCGAAAAGCAGATACTCGCGCTAGCATTAAAGGCTGTCAAAGAGCAGATTGGCATTGCAGCCGAACCTGAAGAAGTGTATATACATCTTGCAAAGGATGCGATTCCTCAGTTTGCTGTAGGGCACATAGAGCGGATTAATTTCATTCAAGAAACGCTTTCAGAAATATTTCCAAGGATTTTCTGTGCAGGAAATGCCGTGAGTGGAGTCTCAATAAATGATTGCATTGCGCATAGCAAAAAAACCGTGGATCTTTTAACCTAAAAACGGCGATAGACTTTGGTGCCGGCCCTCCGGGACGGAGTGTTTGGCTGAAGCTATCCCAGGCTTTGCTTACCCCTCCGGGGAGCTTCAGCCTGGGCTATTACATGAACAGGCCCTCCGGGCTGTTTACACATCTTTTGTTTGCTAAACCCGCCTCGGCATATTCAGCACAGCAAATAACAGACTGGCAAACAGCCCGGAGGGCCTGTTCATGTAATAGCCCAGGCTGAAGCTCCCCGGAGGGGTAAGCGAAGCCTGGGGATGGCGTCACCCAAATATACCGTCCCGGAGGGCCGGCACCAAGGGTAATCGCCGTTTCTAGGTTTAACCTCATAACAAGATTTTGCCACAGAGAAAAGAAGAGTAAGGTTTGTATGCGTGTTTTTGTGACAGGTGCCTCAGGGTATATTGGGAAGGCTGTAGCTCTTGCGTTTCGCCGCGCTGGCCACACTGTCTTTGGCCTAGTCCGCACTGAGAATTCGAAAAAAATGCTCATCCAAGGGGAAGTGATTCCCGTTATCGGGGATTTAAATCATCCAAACGATTTTCGCAATATCATTGAAGAATCAGAAGTTATTGTTGATTGTGCACATGAGTCCTCACCAAATTCTGTGGCTCGCGACGCGGCAAAGATTGAGCTTTTTCTAAATGCCGCCCATAAAAACAAACTCCCTCATACTCTCATATACACTTCAGGAGTTTGGGTATATGGCAATACTGGCAATATTATTGCTGATGAAGCTTCGATATTGAATCCAATTGATATTGTCACTTGGCGCCCTGCTCATGAAGAAATGGTTTTAAATGGCAGTTCAGATTATGTTAAAACGGTTGTGATTCGTCCAGGATGTGTTTATGGAGGCGTTGGCGGGCTTACAAAAATTTGGTTCGATTCTACACTTGAAGGGGCTGTCACTATGGTGGGGGATGGCGCCAACCGTTGGACAATGATCCATGTAGATGACTTAGCAAACTTATATGTTTTGGCCGCAGAAAAAGAGGTAAACCGCGTTGTCCTCAATGCGACGGGCGAATCCAATCACAATATTAAGGACATTGTAGAAAAAATTGCGCAAATTGCTGGCCTTGATGGCAAAATTCGACAACTTACCCTCGAAGAGGCAGTACAGAAGATGGGGAGATTTGCCACAGGTCTTACAATAGATCAGAGAGTCAGTAGTCAACGAGCTACCCATCTCTTGGGGTGGCTTCCCAAGCATGCAAGCTTTATGCAAGAAATTGAAAGATATTACGAGGCATGGAAACAATTACAATGAAAATGATAGGCATTATACTAACGCTGCTAATGTTCGTCACTACCTTTCAAGGACTGATCAGCGCAGAAAAACCGTGTACTCGTTCAGAATCAGACTTTATTAAGAAAAAATATTATCGACGATTGGTACTGGTGACAGGCTGTGCTCGCAGCGGGACAACTTTTATGTCGGAATTTTTGTGTAAGAATGGATTAGATGTCCCTCATGAAAACATTGGAAAAGATGGAAGCGTTTCTTGGCCGATGGCTGTCGATGATATCGTCTCTCCTTGGGGACCCTGTACAAAAGATTATGAATTCGACCACGTATTTCTTCAGTTACGGAATCCACTTAAAGTGATTTCTTCAGTTTATGTGAGTGAACCTCCACAATCATGGGCTTACATTTGTCAACACATCAAAGAAATAAAGAAACGTGACTCCCATTTAACTCGTTGTGTAAAATATTGGATTTACTGGAATTTGAAAGCAGAAGAAAAAGCTGACTTTATCTACCAAATCGAGAAATTAGAAGGCGTTGTGGGCAAGATGTCAGCTATTTTACAAAGACCTTTGGATAAAAAACTGGTCTCCACTATCTCAAAGAACACTAACACGCGTTATTTTCCAGATAAGAAAGAGTTTACCTGGAAAGAACTCAAACAACAGCTCGACCCAGATTTATATAAGTTATTAAAAGAGGTGGCTTGGCATTATGGATATTCAGTCAAATGAGACAGCCGAATTATGTTCTATTGCCGTGCAGGCTGCAATGCGCGCAGGTGAAGTGTTGCGACAAGGCTTTAGAAGCTCTTACCAAGTATCATCAAAAGATTCTATTCATAACGTTGTAACACCTTATGATCATGAAGCGGAAAGTGTAATCATCGACGTAATAAAAAACCGTTTTCCAAAACACACATTTCTTGCTGAAGAAAGAGGTGGAGAAAGAAAATGCGATTCCGTGTTGTGGATCATTGATCCCTTGGATGGCACCTTGAACTTTGTCCATCAAATTCCATTATTTGCAGTAAGCATCGCAGCCTACACACGTGGAGAAGTGGTTGCAGGGGTCGTTTTTCTCCCCATGACATTCGAACTATTCATCGCAGAAAAAGGACAAGGAGCCTATCTCAATGGGTCGCGCATTGGAGTCAGTAAAACAAACGAACTCAAAAATGCCTTCACTGTCACTGGAATGCCCTCAGGAACGAAAGGAAATGCCCTTAATCATATCCAGCCCTTGCTAAATTTTATCCAATTAGAAAACCCCATTCGCGATCTTGGATCCGCGGCAATACATTTAGCCTATTTAGCAGCCGGCAGAATAGATGTTTTTTGGATTCCTCGATTGCAACCTTGGGATATGGCTGCAGGCAAACTCATTGTGGAAGAGTCTGGAGGCACAGTGTCCCATTATGACAGAGGTGCTCATCAGATATTTCCCGAAGCTAACCTAGTGGCGACAAACGGCCTTCTTCATGATCAAATGATACAGCAGCTCGAGGTCCAGCATGAAGTATAAAAATCGTTTTGATGCCGGTCAGAAGCTAGTTCCTCTCTTAAAAAAATACAAAAAACTTCCTAATGCTATTGTATTAGGACTTCCTAGAGGGGGAGTTGTCACAGCAGCCGCCGTTGCTAAAGGATTGGAGTTGCCTCTCGATGTTACGTGTCCAAGAAAGTTGGGTGCGCCATTTAATCCAGAATTGGCTATAGGTGCTGTTACAGAATCTGGAGAAGGGGTTTTTAATACTGGTTTAATTGAACAATTGGGAATCCCTGAAGGATATCTTCAGAAAGAGATCGATGCCGAAACCAAACAAGCCAAAAGGCGAGTAATGCTCTATCGACAGGGGCGTCCTCCACTAGATTTGGAGGGAAAAACTGTCATCATTGTCGACGATGGCTTGGCCACAGGGGCGACGATGAAGGCAGCGATAAAGTCGGTGCAAAATGCCGGAGCAGACCAGATTATCGTTGCTGTACCGGTAGCACCTCAGGATACTGTCGATGAGATTAAAACTGAAGTTGAGGAAGTGGTCTGTCCGTATACGCCACCTTTTTTTCAAGCTGTGGGGCAATTTTATGAGAACTTTGACCAGACAGAAGACGAGGATGTGATTGCTTTGTTAAAGGCAGGGGAGGAGCCGCCCTTACAGGGCTCATCCTAATGTGTGAAGCATTCCCAGGCCTTCGGTCGCCCTTTCAGGACTTCCTCAGCCTGGGCGAGTGCGGCTACTTTTGGTTGGAAGTTATTTTAATCATTTTTTATCATTTTTCTCTCCTTTTGTAGCCCACACCAAGGTTTCGCGAGCCTGCGAGCGAAACCGCAGGTGTGGGAACCACGAAAACCGCACCTCAACCAGGGAGAGGCTGTGAAGAAATCAATAATTGGTTTGTGCCGGCCCTCCGGGGCGATATGTGTAGGTTGGCGTTTACCCAGGCTTCGCTTACCCCTCCGGGGAG
>JABDBC010000087.1:421-8832 GCA_013288825.1 Chlamydiota bacterium | reverse complement strand
TATATTTTTAAACCGTTAGTCCCATTGATGGTCTGAACACCTTTAGCTAATTTTTCAGTGTTAATGACTGCTAATGATATCCTTTCAGGTACTTGCAAGGTAGCTGATATGGTTTCAATGTTTGCAGCAATGGGTTGGCTATGACAACAAATAAAAAGAGATGTCAATAAAACGGCCAATTTTGTAAACTTTTGATTTAAATTATTTTTTATTTGACACGCAAGTATATTTGCTCGTTTTATAAAACTATTTTTATTTTCTTTCATAAGCCCTCTTAGAATAAAATATTGGATTATTAGATCAGAACGATTTTACTAAAAACATGTTAGTTTTTCAATGGAAAAAAGGTTTAAAATAATAATATCTGGATTCAAGGAAGCTCGTCAAAGAAGAGATAGACGGCGGTAATCTTGCCGTCCCGACCAATTACGAAATCGGTTCCGGCGTAAGCCGGCGGCTTGTACATACTACAAACAAAACACAACAAATAAAACAAGTTTACTAGAATTATATTAATCAGCATAATTATCATAATTACTTTGTTATTATTTTTTTAGAGGTAAAACATGGCGGCAGAAATTTCAAGAAGCACGGGTCAGCTGATTCAAGATTCGGTCCATTTGTTATCGGGATCAGAGGGAAGCATGGCAAGGACTCCTTTGAGCATTTACGTAACTGAATGCGATGGGGCACGGGGAGAGGCTTTTGTAACAGAAGTTTTTCTAAAGGAAACTTTCAGCTTTCGCCAACCCGTGATTCGTTTATTCGAAACAGATAGAGACTATGAAGATGAATCGACTTTTGACAAAAAAGTGCAAATGCATTTTGAAAAAAATGTTAAAATTTTCTTTTTAGCGAACTTTCGTTATCCATTAATTCGTGAATTTTATTTAAAACTAGCAAAAGATCTAGGATCAAGGAAAAGTTCTTTACATCTGTGAAGGAAACCCAAATGAGGACTCTTCAATTATACCCAAAGGCTTATGCGCTTATGAGCTTCCTAAAGGTCATCGCGCAAAACCGGGCTGTGTTATTCAACTTAGCTTTAAGCCTTAAGATTATTTGAGTCCTTATCAAAATACAGATAAAAGCTGGGAATTGCAATCTTCATCTCCTTGGTTAACGGCTTTGCACGAATTGACACATGTTAAACACATATTGGACAAAACCGATAAATTTTCTTCTGCAGTAACAGGCTCATTCCCTGAAAAATTTTCTAATCCAGAGGAATGGCGAACCACCACAGGAAATTACCTGGATGATAAAGGAGTTCTCTGTCACGACCCACTTAATGAACACACCTTTATGAACACACCTTTGCTGCGATTTTAGGTGAGGGCCTGTCTCTTTCACATGTTGCATTCAAGGTTGAAAAAGATCCTTTTAAGAGTAAGTTATTTATAAAAGCTCTGGAAACTGGTGCAGATCGAACAGCGATGCAATTGTTAGATGAAGATAGAAGACGGCGTTTGCAAATCGAAACAATGACTCCCATTGCTAAAAAACTTGCGAAGGTGTCATCATCTACAAGACGAGGACATCCTGCTGTTAAGTTGGCACGCATACTCTCCCGAACATTTAGGGATGATCCAAGGCTACATAGATCGATACTTTCTCTCGATAGATGGCTTGCTCCTGAAGATTTTGAGCTTCCATTTCTTTTGGAAAAATGTCCAGATCGTGATTTGTGTGACTGTTCGGGTTTATCAATTTCCGATCTGCATGAAGCAGTATATATAACTCCTTCTCAAGATGAGCATGTTCATCCAGTGGATGTGGAATTAGCCGAAGAAAGAAGGAAGCGGACAGGGCGAATTCTTGCTGTTTGGAGCATAGAGTATCCTGAAAAATTTAAGCGGTTAAAAGCACTGACTAAAGAAACAGTTCAGGGAGCGATAAAAAGTATGTTAGAGTTTGCCGAGATTCGCAAGAAACTTGATGCCTTTGAATCCAAACATTTCAAGGCTTCAGAAGGATTGTAAGCAGGGCCATGTGATTTCACATCAATGCAGTTTTTTGGAAATATTGGTCTCTTATGATTGGGATAAACGATGAAGAATCATGCGACGGTTAGTGAATCCTGTGTTGAAGAAGATGATGAAGAGCTTTATCTATCGCCTCTTGTTAATTCGCTTCGAACAAGGGTGGGTATGATCCTCATATGGACAATGTTCCTCATGAGTTTAATCAGATCCATTGGTTGGTAATTAACGAACTGCCATCCTTATAGATGATTGCAACCATATATCATTTGCATTGTCAACTGGTTCTGATGACATCCAGGAAAGCTTTTTTCTGAATAAATATATGGAGCATTGATATTTGAGTGGATATTCTGATAGTATGGTGGAAAGACTAGTTAATGGAAAAATATGAGATTGAAATCACTAAACTACAGAGAAAATTACTCTAAGACTGGGCAAAACCCTTGGGAACTGGAAAACCTTTCTCTTGGAGAACGCAACCTCATTGTTGGACGGAATGCTACAGGAAAAACCCGCATTATAAATGTTATCAATAATTTAGCCCGCTTAATTCAAATACCACAGCCAATGTTCAACGGTGAATGGTCAGCCTGTTTTATCAATGAACTTAATCAGGAACTGGAATTTGTCATAAAATGGGAAGATGGTAGGATTACTTATGAAAAAATTTCAATAGATCAAGTAGTAAAAGTTGATCGTAAAGTGTCATCTGCCCAGATATATTCAGAAGTTACGAAGAAATGGCAAGTTATATCGCCTCCTAATGATCGATCCGTTCTTCATGTCAGAAGGGATAAAAATGAATTTCCCTTTCTAGAAAGTCTCGTTTCATGGGCAAGCGGCGTAAGTGGTTTTGGATTTGCAAACACCTCACCCAATTTAATAGAAATTCCTGGAAATCCTTTTCATTTAACAAGCTTAAATGCTGTTCCTTCGGCGCTTGAAAAATTATCTGAATCTCAACTTAAAAGGGTTTTAAAGCAACTTGAGGCTATGGGGTATGTTTTAGAAAGCGCCTCTACAGATCTTATTGAAGGGTTATCACCCAATATGAAAATGATTCTTCTTAAAGAACAGGGAATTGCTTATCCCCTTAAACAATTCGAAATTTCACAAGGCATGTTTCGGGCTTTTTCTTTACTTACCATTATTGAATTTCTTCGATTGAGTAGTGGTATTGAATCCATTTTAATAGATGATTTTGGAGAAGGGCTTGATTTTGAGCGCAGTAGAAAGCTTGCTGAGATAATATTTGGAGATAAATCTGAATCGAAAATTCAATTTATTGTGACGTCCAATGATTCTTTCTTGATGAATGCAGTCTCTAACTATTTGCTATAGATCTAATCACAAGGTAAAATGTTTGAATTATTTTAATTCGAAAGAGAAGTTTGATGAATGGCAGCAACTAGGTTTAAATAATTTTGATCTTTTCTCTTCTAATTATCTTTTAAACCAATAGTTTATCCTACTAACATGTATAGAAATAAAATTGCAATCTATGTTGAAGGACAAACAGAGCAAGTTCTCATAAATTATTTAATTCGAGCAAAGTGGAACCATGCTGGGATTAAAATTCGTAATATTAAACTTCACGCATATCAAGATATATCATGTAGATGCCAAATTTCTTGCCAGAGATAGATGACGCGTCGGCAATTTTATTTCTTATTACTGATGTAGATGGGGTAGGATCGCTTACCTCAGCCATTGCAAGCCGAGCAGAGAATCAACAGAAAAACGGATTTGAAATTATCGGATTAAGAGACTTGTCTGCGCAGGATTTTAATGAATTGCCTGTTAATGTAGATCGCATACATGAGATTATTCAAAAATTTAAAAAAGCATTACAAATAAGTGGTAGTGGAAATACACAAAAAATAGATCTATTTTTTGCAGTTATGACAATTGAGGCATGGATGCTTGCATTTACAGGGGCTATTTCTAAGTGGGCCAAAATCCCTGAAGAAAATGTTCTGCAAATATTATCTAGTTTTAATCTCGAAGAAATTAAATCGCCTAGCAACATTTTAAAACAAATTGCAACAACCTCGAGTCGAAAAAATCCAAAATCCTTTCATGAAGTGATGTCCTTGGTTTCTTATATTACAGATTTTGAGATCAACAATGTATATGAGTCCAACAAGATTCCAAATTTTAATAAGTTTTGGGATCGATTAATTTCTTTAAGTGATAGCGGACATCTTTCTACTGCTTTTCCTCCATACTCCGCATAATGCCCTCACGCTCAATAATATTTGCTTATTTATCACCTTTTTTACGCAAGACATGTTTCAGAATTTCGCTACTCCGTAATCCGATCATCATAGCTGGTCCTGCCGTATTGATATCGGGAATCACAGGACAGATGGAGACGTCCGTGACATAAACGTTCTTTGTGCCATAAACACGTGTGTTGCCATCTACCACACCTCCGGCATTCAGAGGTGCCATTTTACAATGCGATGTAAAGTGGCGACCATCCCCGAAAAGATTGGTGTTATTTCTCACGTACGAATCGACAAATATGTCGTTATAACCAGACAGAATAACTAAGTTGATCGGGTCTAATAGAACGGGTGTATAGTAAGGCGCTCCTATGATGGCTAGTTGGTTTAACAGATTTTTAATATAGACTTTGATGGCATCCTTCATATTCTGCAGGTCTTCAGGATCTTGGTAAAAGCCGTCATTCACTGCGGCTATCTGAAATGAGTTGTCACTTTGGATCTTGACACTACCCTCACTCTTTGGATTCAAAAGCTCAAATCCAACGACGAGAAACGGATCTGTCTGGGCGGTGGCGGGTATGAATTCGAATAAAATCTGCAGCATTCGTGGGTCGCTAGAGCTACCACCCACCTCAGGTAGGTAGACATTATTGATAGTAAATGCATAGGGTGCCCCCGGTGGTACACCATTATGTGCGGGATTTGCTCGCAACGTAATGCCGATCAGCGGATGGTTTTGGAGATGTTTCCCTACGTTCTTATTGATGAACACAGGCTTGATTCCTGCATTCTTTAACGTTTTCTCAGGGCCTATGCCCGAAAGCTGTAGCAACTTGCTACTGTTGATGCCACCTGCCAAAACAACAGCTTTCCGAGCTCGTGCTTCAAAGAGTTGACCGTCCTTCATAAATTTTACTTTTTTGGCACGCCCATGTTTGTTAAATACTATTTTCACAGCTACCGAATCGAAAAGCACACGCAGATCGTGTCCGTTAACTCCGTAACCTTCTGGCGTCATAACCGAGCTATTTAAAAATGCTGTCGCGCTACTCACTCGTTTTGTACCTGTAGGGTCAATAAACCACTGAGCACGAGGGTCTATACAATTCTCCACACTCGGATCATTATAGTCCACCACCGTTGGAATTCCAGGAAACGCGGCCTGTGACGCGGGCAATATTACATTCAGTGTCATCTGCGACACCGTAGGCGTCTGTAGCACATTGACACGACCTTTGTGTCCTCTTGCCCCTGGTGTGATTATCAATCCTTGGTAGTTCTCAAGAGCCTTGAAGGTTGCCAGAATTTTGTCCAGACTCCAATTGTCGCTACCCGAAATTTCTTCCCAACGCGAGTACACGGCATTCGAGCCACGACCATAGTATAATCCGTTCACCGATGAGCCACCGCCCAATATCATTCCTGTTATCCAATCACTACCTATTCGTCCATTGAGCGTTGGTTGTGGCTTAGTTTGCTTCCATCCCCACCAAAAATACTTGTACGCCGCTGTCGCAGGCAATAGAAATGCTGGAAGACCCACTGCCTGTATTGCTGGATCATCTGTTAAATTTGCACCGGCCTCTATTCCTAATACTGAAAAAAGACCATTCTTCGATAGCCGGTTCATCAACACGCAACCTGCCGCTCCACCACCCACTACAATGATATCTGCCTCGAGGATCGGTTTGTCTCCCGAGATACTGCATTGATGAGGTTTGCCTAGAGAGTGTAAATCGCCAAAAAGATTGGATGTAGCAGTTACTAAAGCCAGAATAATAAATTTGATTTTCATATTTGATTCCTCCAAAAGCTCACTATCAAAAATGAAATTTTTGTTGTCAAGTTTTTAAGAGGATTTTAAGAGGATTGAGTCAATAACCTATGGAAGATTTTCTGATTTTTTTCATATTTTAGACAATTTAAAGTATATTTTTTCATCATCAGAGGAAACGATCATATTGAACGTTTTTCCGTAAAAAGGATTAAAGCCAATCTTAGTGGATGCTATGACAATGCACTCAGTCACCATGGAATGGATGATACTGTCGAATTCTAAATCGATTAACGTGGTAGGTGTGAACCATGATACGATGAGCCCATTGTCAACTGATAAATAATTTGAAATATCTGTATATATGCCATCTTCATTTTGCATGCATAAGAACGAAGCGGAGCATGTTCCCACTTTTTCATCTTGTTCATTGTATATCGATGCTCTACCTGCTAAATATAAACAAGATAGTGTTGAACTGTCAGGTGAAACTTGAGATGTTGGTATTTCAATAAAACTATTTATAAAATCTTCTGTATATAAATAATACGACAACTTTATAGGTTTTTTGCATAATTTCATCAACGATTTATCGTTTTTTCTTATGATGTTCTGATTGATCACTTTATTCTCAATTACTTCAGTGCCAATATTTACATCACCAAAAGATTGTGAACAATTATCGCTATATATAAACAACGGTGCACATGTGAGCAAAAACAGAAAAAAAACACTTCTATATGCATTTTGCAAAACCAACATCGCTGTCTCCTTATACATTTATATTTTAATTATTCTGGATTTTCCAATGACGTGTCCCTTCCTATTCAATGCCTTCACTTGAAAATAAGGTCCCTTCGCCTTTACGTCAATGGATGTTTCAAAGCCCAATTTTTCAGCTGTACTCACCAAGGACAACTTCGTGCGCTTGACTCCTGCTAAGACCTGCCATTCTGTTGTTTCTGTAGATCCGTTCCATGACGCAAAAACCGTTACAACCCTGTCGCTCGATCTCAAAGCAATTTTTGGTGGATAATAAGGTCGTCCTACCCATTTGTGGCGATAAGCACGATATGAGTAATTATTTGATGGCATAGCAGCATCGTACAGAAAATTCAAACTGGGATCGTCTTCAGTATTTCCAGGTTCGCGAAACTCAGAAAAATAGGGAGATTGTCCCCATCCTACAAATTTATTGCCATTTGGTAGGCTTTGCAGATTACCCTGAGAGGCCACGGTAACATTCGGATCATGGAAATAGGACCTATATAAACTTGCTGTCATTCTCGAGAAATCTAGTTGCAAGATCAGCCCATGCGATGAAGGGCCTGATAATGAAGTTCCATTGGAATTATCATCAAACAAACTAATTAAATTGTCTGATAGAAAGCGGGCATCATGCTGCCATGAAAATTCGGCTCCACTTTCAAATGTGAAATCGCTGCTTTTGCCACCAAGCCTCCAAACGATTTCTTTGGATGGCTTATTGATCTTATAAATCGTCCACATGCTACGGCTTGAGACCAAAATATCTTCTTTGTTGTCCGTAAGACCTACAGAATTTAAATGGTAAGCATCCCAAATGTTGCCTGTATCAGTAGCACTGGAAGCTGGCTGGTAGGAGTCTGTTAGCGGTATGTGGTCCAATGCCTTCCAGAAAAATAGAAGTATACCTGTTTTGATATCCACCTCTTGAATTGCAAAATCTTGAACGAACCCATCTGCAGGTCCCCCATAAGGAGTCAAATCCATCGGAACAGCCTTTGTAGATAGAAATAATGCTGTGTTCCTTGGAGTGATAAGAAACTCATGAATGTCGGATGTATAACCTCGATGGGCTGAAAGTGTTTTGATGACCTTGTAATGTTTGTCTAAAATGTAATAGCAGGAACCAGGTTCAGAGGAGCCTCCTGGGGCATTTGTATATGCTGGTGGAGTAACAAGAGTGCCTTGCCAAAAGGTGAGAACGGGTTTGTGACGATATCTTTGTACCCGAAAATCAGTGTTCATTAAATTGGGACTAGAGAGTGGACGAAACCAAACTGGATTGCCATCATTTTCTAAAATTAATGAACCCGATTGGCCGTATATCGGTTGTGATGAAAACCCATATGGTGCCACAAAAATATAACCCTTAGATGTGCCAGGTTCAAATTTATTAATCACTACTTTCATTGGATGCAGTTTGGGTTCGCTGATAAAGCTCCACACCTGTGAAGAATGAATGATAGGATCAGGAGTTACATATCCCGTATTCGAGGGATATGGTTTTGCCCCACATTTAGGTTTTTTACAATGGCAGCTTTTTGCGTTTAACAAGAATTCTTCGACTTCTTGAAAAAAAAATGAAGATGGCATATATACAGATATTTCAAATTATTTATCAGTTGACAATGGGCTCATCGTATCATGGTTCACACC